>CAZUNT010000041.1:33783-40531 GCA_964622215.1 uncultured Caldilineaceae bacterium | reverse complement strand
TTCTTGCTTGCAGTCCGGGATTATACTCCACTTACCGTGTTTGGCAAATTGGACAACCCGTTTTAAAAGAATTTACTTTTCTTTCGGCCAGGCTTCTTCACCTTTAAGTTGCGCCAATAAATTACGAAGATAAACGACTGAACTGCTCGCAACTGCTTCATAATCATATTTGTAAAGATCTAAGGCCATGCCGCCCTCAAATCCTACTTCTCTCAAAGCCTGAAGATAGTCGCTAAGGTTCATATCGCCTGCTTGGGGTACAAGATGGTCATGCACTCCGCTGGGCATATTTGAGATATGACAGTGGACAATTTTAGCGCCCATCTGATAGATGGATGCTATTGGATCAGGATCACATAAAAAAAGATGACCTAAATCAAAGTTGGCCGCCAAATGAGAGGAAGGGATTTCTTCAAATAATCGTAATAGATTTGCTGTGGTCCCTACCACGAAATCAGGCTCAAACTCTATTGCCAGGACGACATCGCAGTCGGTTGCAATGTCTACCAGCATACGAGTTCGTTCAATCATATGTGCCCATTCCGCCTCGTCTCCACCTCTCCTCTTGGCTCCACTAAAGACAAAGATGTTAGTTCCCAACTCAGGGGTCATCTTAATCGCTGCTTTGGTTAATTCAAACAGGTGATCATTGAAGATGTAGTCTTGATGTAAACTGAATGAATAAGGGGTTAGGGCCAATTCGGTAACTCGTTCGCGAATAGCCTCAACCGGTATACTTCTCAAATCATGCAAGGACCAGTCTTGTTTCTCTACGCAGATTTCGACCCCGTCAAAACCAAGTCGCTTAATTACATCAAGGGAAGCAAGGACAGAGTATTGCGATAACATTTGGGTTCGGCCAACTATTTTCATGGGTTTATTTTATGTTCCGAATTCCCGTATATCACTAACCGACCACAATTGAGTACGCGGTTGTAACTTCCCGATTGTATCATGGGTCGAATCCCCAAACAAAAAGTTGGGTAGAGCCGGTGGTCCGCACGGCGGAGAGGCCCGGTCAGACGGTGAATGTGGACCTGTGTTTTGTGCCCGTCATCCACCAAAGCGAAGTCAAACTGCCAGCGGTCAGCGGCTCATCAGGCCGCTAGTGGGTCTGAAAAAACTGAACCTGACTATCCCGGTCGGGTCTTCGCTGAACCAGACCGAGATTATGCAGAGGTCATGGCCGAATTCGTGGCAACTTCCTTGGCGGCTCCCGCAGAAGCTGAAGTTGAACCGCTGGACAGTCTCAAGGCTCAAAAGCAAGCCTTGCGTCAGGAACAACACCAGCTACGGGATAGCCGCCGGCAACTACGTCAGCACCGCCACCAAGAAGATGCGGCCTGGAAACAACTCCAACAAGACCATCGGCAGCAACCCAACCCTGCTTGGAAAACGCTCCGACAACAACGGCGTCAGGCTTTGCTTAAACGGGACCAAGAAGATGAACGGTGGCGGCAACAGCGGCTGGAGCTGCGACAGCGAGCTTCGCAGTTACCCCTGGTTATCGCCTGGATAGCCAAATACTTGGCGTGTTCAACCGCTACATTTTTTATGGCCGCCAACCGGGTAGTGCTTAACACCATAGTAGACCAGGGATCACCCTCAACCGGGTCATCACATAGGCCCAGATGATGCGCCCCTCCTCAATAATGCCTAATAAAAGCATCAAAAGAATTGGCAACACCAGGGCAAATTCTACTAGGCTCTGACCTTTTACCTTTTTGTGTAGCATGAGCGAAACCCTTGAACGAATAGTGAGTGAGATTTTGAGGCTGGTAATCATTTGAAGAAACGGTTATTAATTTACGCCCATTAATATCAAAAGTGTGTTCAGAAGTTGTTTAGAAGTGGTTGGGTTTTGATTTAGATTGGCTGAGGAGATAAACCTGACAGGTTTTTGGAAACCTGTCAGGTTTAGTAAGCCCTAACTGGTCGGTTGCAGATACCCTCCCTCGTTTAAGGTATAGGTTTCGCCGCCAAGCGCGGGGCAGGCGCTTTGGTCATAATAGACGGTATGGCCGTTGCCGATGATATTGGTAATACTATCCCCCGAAACCCCATCCGAGTCGGTCAGGCAGGTCAGGTACGAATCCGCCGTAACATACCAGGTGCTGGATGAATCTAGAGTCAAATTCATCAATTTGGTCGTATTGTCTGCGTTGATGGAACCGGTCAGGGTTGAATTGTTCTGTAATATAGCCGTGATTGAGCCGGTGCTGTCAGTGACCATATTGCCGGTCAAGGTTTGCTCATCGGCGGTGAAGATCACCGTCCCACCAACCGAAGCCGTCGTTCCTCCTGGCCCGCCGGGTCCTTGCGGGCCACCGCCCGAACTGCCGCCAGGCCCGCCTGCTCCTTGCGGACCACCACTCGAATTATCAGGTGGCCCGCCATTGCTAGACGGCGGCGCTGCTGGTGGCGTGCCAAACGCTTGCGAACCGCTGCCCGAACTATCGGGCGGCCCACTGTTACCGGATGATGGCATACCAGGTTCTTGCGAGCCACCACTCGAACTATCAGGAGGCCCGCCGGCTCCTTGAAGACCACCACCATTCGGGCCACCGGCATTCCAGCTACCCTTGATAGCTTGCACCAGCGTCCCCGAAGCGACAGTAACATTCACCCCTCCTTTCAGCGTGATTACCCCGGTCGAGTTGGTCACATAGAACAGGGGACCGTTGGTTGCCGTGTACGCCAGCGAGCCGCCCGTCATCGTAAAGGTTCCTTTTCTGCCCTCGGCATCGCCCGACATACTTTGATAGATCATAACCCCCCATTTGTCCGCCTTACTCGACGTCAGGGAGGTGTTGGTCAAGGAGATGGAATTGGCTCCTTCTATGACGGCGGCCTCGGCCCCGGTGGCGGTAATGGTAGCTCCGGAGACCATAATATTGCCCGTCGAATAGATACCGGGCGAGTTCCCTCCGGTTGTGGTCACGTTGCCTCCGGTGACGGTGATCGTGCCGCTGCCCCGGTCGGTAGCAATGGCCCCGGAACTGGCGCCCGCAGTTGACATATTCACATCCGTAAGCGTTAACGAGCCGCCATTAGTCGCCATTACCGCGTGGGCCGCATTACCGGTTGCCGTGATCTTGACCTTAGACAGAGTAACCGACGAACCAGAACCTTCGGCGAAGACGCCATTAGCGCCGGCACCGCTGGTGGTTACCGCACTGTCGGAGATATTGATGGTACTGGCGTCGGTGGCCAGCACAGCCGCGTTGAGGCCATAAAAACTGCTGTTATCGGTCGAGGAGCTGTTGCCACTGGTGGTAATCGTCGCATCCGTCAAAGTAAATATACCGCCATCCTTCACATAGACAGCCGACTCATCAGTATTGGACGTGGAATAGGTCTGGTTTGTTTTGGTTTCGGTTCCGCCGCTCTGCTCATACACGGCTGAGGTGTTACCAGAGGTGTTGGCCGGAGCAGGGGGGGCCGCTGTGATTGGGTCGGGTTCGGCCGTTTGCCCGGAAATTGTGGTTGGTTGTTTAATTGCCTGGGGCGGGGCGGGGACTGCCTGAGGCGTAGTAAGGGTTGGTTTACAAGCACTAATAAGCACCAATAATACGGTTATGATGACCAGCGAAGAGATCGTGGTCCTGGTCTTTTTCGTCATTTTTTTCTCCTGATTTTGATAAATCCATACAATTACCTGCTCTCATTTTATCAAGAACATATTTAGAAAATGTTTAGAAGTGGTTTAGTTTTAATTTAGACCAGAAAATGACTTGATCCCCGCCGGGAGGTGAAGTGCTATCCACAATCCTAACCGAATTTAAACAGTTTCTGAACAACTTCTGAACATCTCTTTGTTATAGTTTAAGCACTTAAGGTTCAGGAGGTGATTGAATATATCAAGCTATTGATAAAACAGGCAGAATGATGCTGCCATCTGCCAGCCTCAAACACACCCATACTTATATTTTGAAACTGATGATAAGGAGATTAACTCTATGAAACGAATAGTAAAGTATCTTATTTTCACCCTTTTGGCTGTAGCCATGTTGAGTAGCGCAGCAGTGGCCTTTGCTCAAGGTGGTCAAGGTGGTCCCGGTGGTCCGGGTGGCCCCGGCGTAATGGGCCAGGTGACTTCGATTGATGACTATACTATCGTCGTCGAGACCCCACAGGGAGATGAAGAGAGTATCGTCACCACCGATGACACCGAATTTGTGGTCAATGACGAAACGGGCAGCCTGGCTGATGTTGAAGTTGGCATGTATGTTATGGCTCAGGGTGAAACCGACGATGACGGTGTTTTCACCGCCACCCAGGTGCGGGCCAGCGACGATAAGCCTGAGCCTCCCGATGGTGGTCAGGGCGGACCCGGCGGTCAAGATCAAGGCCAGGGACCTCAGCCCCCGAATAAAGGTCGAGGTCAAGGGAATCAATGAGCGTAATAACCGGCCGGTCATAGTTGTTGCATGACCTCGAGGCCCGAAGAAAGCTCATCAACTTTCTTCGGGCCTCACCTTACCTATCCGGGGGGAGCGTTAAACAAACGGGGTGATCGATCAAACCTCGATGGTTTGACAAATTTTAGAATCGGCAGAATGATTCGGATAGAAACATTCTGCTGCTAACTTTGAGGGAGCGATGCCGAAAACAATTTTAATTGCTGACGATGCCGCCAATATCCGGGTCATGGTCAAAGATTATTTGCAGGAAAAAGGCTACCGGGTGGTTACGGCAGAAAATGGACAGGCCGCCCTCCATATCGCCCGTCACGAAAAGCCGGACCTGATCCTGCTGGACATTATGATGCCGCAGTTGGATGGTTATGAATTTATCACTACGTTTCGCAAAGAAGCTGATACGCCCATTATCCTGCTGACCGCCAAGCTGGAGGAGTCGGATAAGGTGCTGGGGCTAGAATTGGGCGCCGACGATTATCTCACCAAACCCTTTGGCCTGCGCGAATTGACCGCCCGGATCCGGGCGGTGCTGCGTCGAGCCGGTCAAGAAACTGCCGCCACCGGCTTGTTGCGGGTGGCCGATGTTACCCTCGACCCGGACAGCCGCCTGGTCAAAGTGGGCGAGCGCCTGGTTGACCTGACCCCGTCCGAGTTCCAACTGTTAGCCGTCTTGATGGCGGCGCCGGGACGAGTTTTTTCTCGCCAGGATTTACTCGACCAACTGCAAGGCTCGGCTTGGGTGGAGCGCACCGTTGATGTGCATGTGCGTAACTTACGCTCAAAAATCGAGTCGAATCCCGGCCAACCGCGTTACATTGAAACTGTTTTTGGCGTAGGTTATCGCTTTCGCTCTGATATTGGCTTGTCTGCTGGTTAACGATGTTCAAATCTCTAACCGTTAAGTTGATATTGGCTTTTTTGGCCGTCAGTCTGATTGGGGTGGCCCTGGTAGCTGTTTTCTCCCAGTTAATTACCGAAAGAGAATTTGATCGTTTCCGGCAAGAGCAGGCCCAGAATGATTTTATAGCCGAAGCGACAGCTTACTACCAGGCCCACGGTTCCTGGCAAGGAATTGATAAAGCGATGAACCAGCCTGGTTCGCTCTCGTCGCCTCAAGGGCAGCCAAACGGTGGACCGCCCCTGCCCCAGGGGCAGCCAAACGGCGGGCCGCCCCTGCCCCAGGGGCAGCCCGGCAGTGGCCCGTCGCCCATTCCCCGGCCACGCTTTGCTTTAGCCAATCAGAATAACATCATCGTGTTAACCGATGGGCCATATCGCCTGGGCGATCGGGTGCCGCCAGATAAACTTGAGCAAGGTATCCCCCTGGAAATTGATGGGCAGCAGCTTGGTACGATCTTAACCAATAATACCCGAACATCGCGCAACCCACTTGAAGAGCAATACCTGGCCCGCACTACCCAGACCGTGCTCATAGCGGCCGTAGGGGCGACGATTATTGCCCTGGGCGTGGGCATTTTTTTGGCCCGCACTTTGACTCGCTCACTGCGCGAACTCACCACGGCCACCCTGGCCATGGCCACCGGAAATTTGGCTCAAAAGGTGCCGGTGCGCTCTCAGGATGAATTGGGCCAACTGGCTCAGGCTTTCAACCAGATGAGCGCCGCCGTAACCCGCGCTAATCAACTCCGCCGCCAGATGACGGCTGATATCGCTCACGATTTGCGCACGCCGCTGTCGGTAATTAACGGTTATCTGGAAGCGATGCGTGACGGTGATCTTGCCCCCACCCCAGCCCGTCTCGAAGCGATCTATGCCGAAGCGCGGCAGCTCAACTGTTTGGTGACCGATTTGCGTACTCTATCGCTGGCCGATGCCGGCGAATTGAAACTGAATTTGCAACCCTGTTGGCCTTATACGATGTTAGCCCACACTGTCACCGCTTATCAGGTCCAGGCTGGTGAGAAAAATATCACCCTCACCGTCAAAGCCGGTCGTGATTTGCCGGCCGTTTCAGCCGACCCGGATCGAATGGCCCAGGTATTGGGTAATTTGGTAAGCAATGCCCTGCGCTATACCCCGGTAGGAGGACAAATCACCTTATCCGCTGGCGCCGATAACACCAAAGTGTCTTTGCAGGTGCAGGATACCGGCAGCGGCATCGCTGCCGCAGAGTTGCCGCATATCTTCAACCGTTTCTACCGGGTCGATACCTCACGACAACAGCCGCATGGTGAATCGGGTCTGGGGTTGGCCATTGCCAGATCTATTGTCGAAGCGCATGGTGGTTCCATCTCCGCTGAGAGTATCCCCAACCAAGGTACAACTTTTACCATCTTGCTTAATCTGAGCAGTAACTAATTTTTATC
>CAZUNT010000041.1:24243-33683 GCA_964622215.1 uncultured Caldilineaceae bacterium | reverse complement strand
TTATTGACATGCGGTAAAGGTTTGATACCTCAAAATATCCAGGTGATGCAGGATCACCTCTTGCCTTTCATCTACAAATTTCAAGGTGTTTTCAATATTGTGGTCAAAGGTGGCTAATCCCAACCCCGTATTCGGCGCCCAGCGGTCGGCTTCCATCTGGATAAAGGGCCTGACCAGGGCGGCTTGTTTTTGGATTTCAGCTTTGACTCGCTCCTTTGACAGTTGGCCGACTTCATCAGGCGGCCGGTTGTTCACATTTTCGACCCCCAGATATTCTCGCGCCCGCTGCCAGAAGCGCACCTTCAGGGCGCAGTTGCCGATAAATGGCTTTTCCAAAAGGCGGGTGATGCTGTCATGCGGGCTGTAGACCTTCTCCACAGTATTCATATCGGTCTTGAAGCCGTCACTGCCACTGCCAAAACTATATTCGGCATCCCAAACCATCAGCCGCCACTTACCTTCATTGCCTTGCGCGCCCGGGTCGCTGCGGCGATAGACAATCCAATTATTGCCGGGCCAGTCATAGTTTTGCACGTAAGCTTGGAGGAACATATAGGAAAAGATGTTCTCCACATCCACCCGCCATTCCAACAGACCGATGTTGCCGGGGTTGGTGAAATCGGCGCTGCCGACCCAGTTCTGGTTTTCCAACCAGGCCCCATCGCCGCCATCCCTGGCTTCTTCCCGGCTATACCAGCCGCCATTTTCATCCCAGCCATTTTCCTTAACGATGATGTCCCAGTCGGCATTCTTGGTGGAGTAGGAACGCAGCATTTGCAGGTCAATCCGTTCGGTCAGGTTGTATAACCCCCAGAACTGGCCGTTTAGATACAGCAGAACCCACTTGCCGTGGGCAACCGGCTGGTCCATATCACGGTGCAGGTTGCGCACCACCTGGTCGCCAATATACTTGGCAAGGTTGGTCTGAGGGCCTCGGACGCCCACATCACGGTAATGGACAAAACTATCATTATGACCGGCCCGCAGCACCAGCTTGTCAAACTTGGTGACCGGGCTATCCTCAAAGAGGGGGTACTCCAGATTACCGGGACCACCGTATTCCTTCCGAAAGTAGAGGCGGTAGGATTTCTTGGGGCTGTAGAGGCGAGATTTACCGCCGTGAATTCTGATACCGGCCTTTACATTAAATTGGACCTGTCCACCAGGGGCAAAGTATTCCAGGTTAATGGGCCGTTCCCACTCCTTGCCATGCTCGGTGGGCTGATTGTTCAGGGTATCCAGGTCGGTCCAATCGGCCACGATCGAAATGAGGGGAAGGGTTTGGTCATAAGTGATGATGAGGTAAGATTTGGTATAGACCTCGCCGACCGGCGATCCAGCCTGGCTAAAAACCTGGGCGCGAATGACGGTTGGCTGGGTGAGGTCGAGGGGGCTGGTGTAAGAGGTGCTGTTAGCGTTGGGCAGGGCGCCGTTGGTGGTGTACTTAATTACGCCATCCTTAACCGTACTCTTTAGGGTTAACTGCAACGGCTGGCGGGAGAGGGTCGAGTCCGGCGAGAAGATAATGGACGGTGAGGCGGCATTTTCCTGGGCCAAGACAGGCTCGACTAAGCCCCAAGTTGGGGCAAACTGGCCGGCTAAGATGATGGCTATAAAAAGCCCCGGCAGAAGCCGGGGAATTACTCCAAAATTGACGAAAAAGTTGCTAAGGTGACCTTTGGCTACTCGCTTAAGCAACTTCATGAAGGAAGTGGCTTTTAGCGGCATATTATCCTCCAAGATAGTCTCTGTGTCTTCTCTCTAACTCTATCAGTTAATGAAAGTTTTGTCGTCCATCAAAAGTTGTAATGATTCCTGCCGATCTAAAACATCTCGGAGCGAAACATCACCTCTGGATGCTGCCAGCGATCAATCAAAAGTGGTATTGATTTCTAGCGCTTGCCCCCTTGTTTAAGTCATAATTACCCAAAGTACCGGGTTATTGCCTGGACAATCTGGGCGATTTTGTCTACAATAGAAGGGAACTTAACCTCACCCATCACGCGATCTGTCAATAAGCGCGTATTGCTCGTCAAGAAAGTGGCGAAATGCCCCTGCGTACAAAAACCCTCGCTATTATCATTGTAACTCTGGGTGGATTAATTACCCTGCTGTACTTCATCTCCCAGGCTATTTTGCTTACAAGTTTTGCCCAATTAGAAAGACAAGGGGTTCAGCAAAATATCGAGCGGGTCAAGGCTGCCCTGGATAACCGCCTGGCTCATCTGGATACGCTGACGGGTGACTGGTCGGCCTGGGATGATACCTATGTTTTTATCGAGGACCTGAACGATGAGTACATGGAAGTTAATTTGCCCGACTCAACCCTCCCCATCCTGGAACTTAACTTTATGCTGTTTTTTAACAGCGCCGATCAACTGGTTTTGGGGCGAGCCGCCGATTTGGAAAGCGAAAGCACGCTGGTTGTCCCGCCCAGTCTACAAAACTATTTGTCTACCCATACCTCAATTTTACACCACGCGGATCCAAAAAGTAGGCTGTCGGGCCTCCTCTCTGCGCCTGATGGCCCCTTGCTTTTTGCCTCGCGGCCAATTGTCAGCAGCGAATTTGAAGGGCCTATCCGTGGTACGCTGCTGATGGCCCGTTATCTGGATAACGCCGAAATCGCCACTTTGGCCCAAACTACTCACCTGTCTATCATCATAGAACCCTACGACAAACAACAACTGCCGCTTGACTTTCAAGCAGCGTTGGCCGCCCTGTCAGAAGAGCAGCCGGTTTTCGTGCGCCCGCTCAGCCAGGATAGGGTAGCCGGTTACACCCTGCTGAAAGATGTTTACGGCGACCCTGTTCTTTTCTTAAGAATAGATACACCCCGCGACGTCTACCGACAAGGTCAGGCAACTCTAACCTATTTCATCCTGGGGTTATTAATCAGCGGTTTAGTTTTTGGGGTGGTGATCCTGGCGCTCCTGGAGAAAGGCGTTTTATCCCGCTTGACTCTCCTGAGTCGCAGCGTCAGGGGGATTAGCACGAGCGGGGATCTGTCGACGCGGATATCGGTGCAGGGTGGGGATGAATTGGCCAGCCTGGCCAAGACCATCAACGAGATGCTGGCTGCCTTGAGCCGGTCAGAAGAAGCGCTCCGCCAGGCCCGCGATGAATTGGAAGTGCGAGTTAAGGAACGTACGGCTGAATTGTCGACCGCTAACGAGCAGTTGAAACAGGAAATCCAGGAACGTAAGCAGGCCGAAGAATCTCTCCGCCAGAGCGAACGACGTTTTCGGCAGGTGGTCTCGTCCATCAGCGATCACATCTACGTGACCGAGGTTACAGCCGACGGTCAACACACCAACCTGTATATTTCTCCTCATGTTGAAGCTCTGACCGGTTATCCCCTGGAAAAATTTACCGGTGATTGGAGTTTTTGGCCTAAGGTGGTGATCCATCCCGACGACCAGGCGCTGGCAGCCGGTCAGGCCGCCCGGTTAGCCCAGGGACAGCACAGCCAGGCTGAATATCGTTTGATCCGGGCCGATGGGAAAATTATCTGGGTTCGTGATAGCGGGCAATCCGAAAGAGATGCCACGCGCCAGGTGTTAATTACTTACGGCGTGGTCAGTGATATTACCATCCGTAAGCAGGCTGAAGCCGACCTGGCCCACGCCCGCGATGTAGCCCTTGAAGCCAGCCGCTTGAAGAGTCAACTGGTGGCCAATGTCAGCCACGACCTGCGCACGCCGCTTAGTGCTATTCTGGGATATGTGGATATGTTGCAAGAAGGGGTCTTTGGTCCGCTCCTGGACAAACAACGTACGGTTACCGGCCGGATCATGAACAGTACAATCCACCTGACGGATATGGTCGGTGAACTGCTGGACCAGGCTCAATTGGAAGCCGGTATGTTGAAGCTGAACACCACTTCCTTTGCCCCGCCTGAGTTATTGGAGCACGTAAAATCCACGATGAGTGTATTGGCTGAAGACAAAGGTTTAACCCTGACCGGCGAGGTTGCCGCCGACCTGCCGCCTTCCCTCTGGGGCGATCCAGGCCGCTTGAAGCAAATCTTAACCAATTTGGTCGGCAACTCCGTCAAGTTTACCGAAAAGGGTGGAGTCCATATTCACCTCTGCCGCCTGGACCCGGCCCATTGGGCCATCCAGGTATCTGATACCGGCCCCGGTATCCCGCCCGAAGCTCAAACTTACATTTTTGATGCTTTTCGACAGGTGGACGGTACAGCTACCCGGAAATATGCCGGTTCTGGTTTAGGTTTATCAATTGTCAAACAATTGGTGACGTTGATGGGTGGGCAAGTGACCGTGACCAGTAATCCAGATCAGGGGAGTATCTTTACGGTAATGTTGCCGCTAATTTATGAAGGAGAGAGAGTCGCATGAATAACCCATTCGCTTTAATTATCGAAGATGATCCGGATTTGTCGGAAATCTTTGCCCAGGCTCTGGAGGCTGCTCACTTTGAAACGGAGGTCATTCGTGATGGTCAGTTGGCTCTCACTCGTTTGGCCGATATTCAGCCGGCTGTAGTCGTCTTAGACTTGCATTTACCCCAGGTTTCAGGCGAAGCCATTCTCCGCCAAATTCGCGCCGATACGCGGCTGGCCCGCACTCGGGTCATCCTGGCTACGGCCGATCCCCTCCTGGCCGAAGTGTGCCGATCTCAGGCAGATTTAGTGCTGATTAAACCGATTAGTTTTACCCAGTTGCGTGACCTGGCTACCCGTCTGCGCCCCCGTGATTGATCGCTACGACAAAAATTTGGCTTCCAAATCCTTGACCGCTTGTTCGCCAATCGGCTTCAGTTCGCCGATACGGAGCGAACTCACCAATGCTCTGGCGCTAAAGTCGGCTACCTCCAGGCGGTCAAAAGCCTGTAAAATATTAGCCCCGGTGGTTAACACTACATCATTTTGGACCAGGATGACCGGCGTGGCTTTAGAGATGGCGGCAGAAACGCTTTCGGGCGCGGTGTAAAGCTGCTCAAAAGGAAGAATCGGGATGTTTCTCAGGAGGATGTAACTTTCGGGGATGGTTTTGGTGTCGAATTGCCGGGCGGCGACACTGTAGGCCAGGACGTTGGGCGACTGGGCCGAGATGATACAGCCGACTTCGGGATGGTCGCGGTAGATAAGTTGATGCAACAAGACAGACCGGCTGGGCAATTTATTCTGTTCCCGCCGGCCCTCTTTGATGAGGACCACGTCTTCAAGACCTAAATATTTCCGGTCAACCCCGTAGGGGGTAATCAAAAAGGATAGATCGTCAACCCTGGCCGACATGGTGCCTTCGGTGCTGGTCATCAAGCGATGGTCATAAGCGCGGTGGACGATTTGGACCATCTGCTTGCGTAGTTCTCGTTCTCGACTGCTGGCAGATTGAGGCGTAAATTCAGGCCAGCGATTGTCCCGTTGGTAAAATAGCTTAATTTGATCGTCGTTGAGCGGCTGCACCGGCCCCAGCCCGCTGGCTTGAATCAGGGTGCGGGCGCAGAAATCCAGCGTCTCGAAACGCTGAAAAGCCTCCAGCAGGTCGGCCCCGCCGGTGACGACCCCGTGATTTTCCAGCAAAATAACGTTGAATCCCTCGGCAAAAGTGGCGGCGATATTCTCCCCTAGTTCCCAACTGCCGGGCGTGGCATAAGGCGCAAACCCGACCGGTCCACAAACGTGATAGGCCTGCGGAATAATCTTGGGATTGGGCATCTCCCCTACAATACTGAAGGAAACCAGCGCCGGAGGGTGGGCGTGCGCAATGGCCCGAATATCCGGTCTGCGTTCATAAATAGTGCGGTGAAATGGGTATTCCGACGAAGGAGGATGTTTGCCTTCAAAGGTGTGGTCGGGCTTGACCCGGACAATGTCTTCGGGGGTTAAATTACCTTTATCAATCCCGGCCGGAGTAATCCACAAGTCGCCGTTATCATCCAAAATAGACAGATTGCCGCCGGAAGTGGTGGTCATCCCGTTGGTATAAATACGCTCCATCAGGGTAACGATTTGGTCGCTGGGGTGTAACAAGGAAAATTTCATAGGGATTTAGCCCTCCTTTATCGGAGGGCCTATTATAAACCCCTAAAGCCTCAACGGGCAAGAGGTTCCAGGTTTGTCCTAAATTTTAGGAAACCCTAAAAGTTTTCAAAACCTTTAGGGTCTGCCTAAAATCCGGGATAGACCCCTCCTCTCGCCGTAAATTGACGCTTAACCTAAATCGTGTTATCTTATACGGTCACTAATTTGAAGTAGTCAGGAAGGATACTTTGATATGAAAATCACCCTACAGCTAGTGGCGGCGGCGATATTGCTGTTGGCGCTGACAACCATTCCGGCCTGGGCCAGCCAGGGTGTGGGCGGCAGTCCCTACACGGCCGATTTGCTGGTCAGCGGCTTAAATACCGGCCGGCTCGACCCCGGGCAGGAGTATTGGTATGCCTACAGCCGGATTGACCTGGGCGATTTGGCTTACAGTTCGCTGGTGTTGAGCTTAAATTTTGAGGCCGAGGACCGAGCCGTGGTCAGCCGGGTCAATTTTCAGGTGTTTACCCTTGACCAGGTGGACGCCTGGCTCAAAGACAACAGCGGTCCCATCGATAGCATGGGCTTAGGCGCGCCGGTCAGCGCCGATTTTGACGTCCTCAGCGGTGAGCGCCTCTGGGCCGGTCCGGTTTCAACGGATGAAGTTTACTATGTCCGCATCTTTAACCTCTCACCCAACCCGGTGCGCTTTCGCTTGACGGCAGCCGGGCAAAAGAGCACTCAGGGGGACGATCAAACCCCTCAAACAGCCGCTATTCCGGCTTCGGTCAACATGCCCGTTACCACCCCGGCTGAACCTGAACAACTCCTCCCGGCTTTGACTAAACCTGCCGCAACTTCGCTGCCGGCGTCATCGCCTATGTCGTCTCAGTGGCTCCTGGCAGCCCAGGCGGTTCAAAGTCTGCCTCCCGAAGAGGCGGCGGTCTGGCTGATGACGGCGGCCAAGTTGGGCTGGCTGCCTTTAGGTGAGCTGGCGCCCACCCTGGTTCCGGTCAATCCTAACAGCGACCAACCGGCTGCCTCTGGCGGCGGGGAGCAGGGTGATAATGGCAGCGGGGCGGGGACGGCGGCGGCCCTGCCGGTTAACCCCAGCCAGGGCCAGAGTATCTACCCCAACCAGCCGCTCAGTCTGTTCGATGGGGCCAACACGGGCCGCTTAGCGCCCCGGGCGGAGCATTGGTACACTTTTACACCGGGCAAAGTGGACGGCAAAATTATTGAGAATATGTCGCTGACCATGTTCTTCACCCCCGGCGAACCGAATATTGCCCGCAACGTAATTTTTGAGCTATATACCGGCAGCCAGTATCAAATTTGGGAGCGCGGCACGCCCGACGACATGGAGCATTTTGGCACGGGTTCCTGGATATCCAGGGATGGCGACTACAATACCGGCGAGCGGTTGTGGCATGGTACAGTGATAGACGGCGACCGTTATTTTGTCAAAATCTTGAACGGTACGAACCAGTGGATAGACTATCACTTGGTGACCGGCGATATCGTTAACACTGAGTTAGGGCCAAAAACGGTCAAGGCTCATCTGGCGATCGAGACGGTTGCAACCGGTAAAGACATTGGCTCCCCGCTGCCGATTGGTCCAGGCCACAACCGGGGCCGGTTGGCTGCCGGTGAGGATGTCTGGTTCAGCTTTGAATACAAGAATTACCAGCCGGACAAATTTGAGTTTCGAAATTACTTGATCGAACTCAAGCATACACCGGGAGCGGGGTACGTGACCAACTACGTTAATATGGAAATTTACCCCTTCCAGGAGCAGCAAATCTGGCGGCGTGGCGACACCGACCAAATCCGGCCGCTCGGCGCGGGCAGCGACCTGGAATACAACCGGGCGACGAACAGCCATACCTGGGGCTGTAACGCCAATCTGGTGTCGAACACTATCTAATTTATCCGGGTGAGAAACGACTCTATCCAGGATATTGATTACGACTTGTTCATCCAGCGGCGTTAAGCGGCTGTAACTGGCCGGCCAAATATTTCATCGACAAAGCCCGGCCATATTCGCCATATCCACATCGGCGAGGGATTCTTTCATCCCAAATGACTCTATTTCAAATCCAACAACACCTTAATTTTATCATTCTCAGCCGGATTGATGAGAACCGTCAACGCCTGGCCCTCTTTGGAATAACTCAGGCGGGCTTTTTCGGTGAAGACGGTCAGAGTGTTTTCGGTCCAGCCCTGGGCGGTTAATTCATCCTGGTAAAAGAGGGTAGCGCCGACCGGGCTGATGGCGCTGGTATATTCGATGAAGGTGGGGAAAACGGAGATAATCTGGGCGTCGGGGAGGCGGGGTAGACTGCCCAGCGGGTTGCTCCGGGTCAGGGCGTTCTGGGGTGGGATGATGTCAAAGGGGGCGTTGACGTCGGTCAAAGTGTAATGTAAATTCAGATGGCCCTGGTCGAAAATATGAGCTTTGGGGTCGGGAATGACGACACGTATGGTGGCGGAGATAATGTACTGCACCAGGTAGTTATCCGGCGTGGCCAGCCACAAGTCGCCCTGAGCCTGTTCGAAGATGAGGTTGGGCATGGCCAGATTGCCGGCGGTGAAGGTGTAATGCTGCACGGCCATGCCGTCGAGGAATTCCGGTTGAGGCGGCCGGGAAACCCCGGACGGCAGGATGATCAAATCCTCCAGATTGAAAAAGCCCAACGCCTCAGGCGAAATATCGCCATCCTTAAAAGTTACCCAGCGACCTTCAGCTCCCTTTTTGAGGTAAACTTTATCCGCCACCCGGTAAAATTCGGCCGGACCGGGGGCGAGTTCGGCCTGGGGCAGGGTAGCCGCCGCCTTTAAATAGTGATGCCAGGCTGCCGGTTGGCGGGTGACTTCGGTGAGCGACTCCAGCCTGCCCTTCGCCGGTTGGCCTCCCCGTGTCCCTTCAAAATCCACAATCAGGTTGGCCCGGTAGCTCGACAAATCGGCCAGCCCATCGTCAACAGCAGCCAGGTCTAACCGGAGTGACGGCGCCGGGCTGGGCGTGGTTACAGGTGATTCTCTAGCCGTAGGATTGGCCTGGAAAAGCCCGTTGTTAAGGCCGCAAGCCGGGGTAACAAAAGGCAGAATGGCGCAAAGGATATAAAGTGTTGGCCGAATAGTTTTCATAGGAGGGCCGGCAGCACCGGCAGCGTTATCACGATTTATTTCCCCCTTAACGACAAGCGACGGACCACAACCGGGTGGGGCGACTTTTCGACTTCAAGGCTAAGTTTGACCAATGGCGGCGAGAAGGCAGGTAAGGCGATTGGGTAGCTCGAATATGTTGAGGTTACCTCTATTTTACTCACCACTTCACCTGCTGCAAGCAGCGTCACCTCCTGGACCGAACCCTGGGCAAAGGGGGTGTGAATTGAAAAAAGGGGTAAAATTTTAATGGGTCAAAATATCTCCGCAATATTCTGCG
>CAZUNT010000041.1:0-24233 GCA_964622215.1 uncultured Caldilineaceae bacterium | reverse complement strand
AATCGCAGCGGTGATTTCCAGGACGAGGGCTTGGTTTTGGGGAGGGTGCAGAAATAATTCGGCCGGGCGCTCGGCGTTAGCTTCATAAAAACTCCGAGTTACCATACCGGCGGTATTTTCCTGGCGTTTGCTCCAGCCCTCGCCCAAACTAAGATAAGGTTGGATCTCGCCCTGGGGAGGCGCCGGATAGACCTTCAAACGACCGTCGTCATAAATCGGCGTGGCCTGGGGCAGTGCTTTTGCTACCCAGTACTCGGTCGCCTCACGCTCTGGACCGGGGGGCATTTGCCAGTAATCCAGCACAATATAGCGCAGGTTAAAATCATAAAAAATGGTGGGGGCAATGACATCCAGGGGTTGGTCAATGATGTCGGGGCCCAGATAGCGCCAGTGTTGAAAAACCGGGGTGCGCCAGGCCAGTTCGAGGGGATTGTCCCGCGAGGTGTAAGCCGTCAACAGTCGTTTGCCATGCACGGTTTGGTACAGCATTGGGGTGGGCCGGTCCCAATTCATCGGCAGTTCGGCAATGGTGAAATCCCCCGGCTGGGCCGCCAGATCGAAATAAAATTGAGGGGTGTCAATTTTGGAGATAGGATAGGGGATAGCGAGAAACTCGAAGCAGATGAGAAGAGGGAGTAAATAGTGAATAGTGAATAGTGAATAGTGAATAGTGAATTGGAAATGGGTAATCTTTGTTGCTGATCGGCGGTCTGCGGTCGCCTGGGGCAGGTAAGCTAAACCAATAGCTACCAACACGCCAAGACTCAGCATAACCATCAAATCATAGCGACTGAGTGAGCGGGTCAGGCGAATGAAGGGAATGGTGTAGTAAAGCAGCCAGTAGGGCATCGGGATGGGCCAGTCGCCCCAGGAAATAATCTGCCCATTCAGGTGCAGATAGGGTCCCAGGGCCAGGAGAAAAAAGACAGCAGTGATAAGCGCCCAAAAGCGCACCCAGGGTTTTGACCGGCCACGCCCAACGGCATAAGCGCCCAAGACAAGGGGGACAAAACCGGCAAAAATCAATCGTTCCGACAAAGTAGTACTGAAATTGCCGGCGATAGTTTTGGCCCACTCACCCCACAGCGGGTGCATCTCCGAAGGCAGCACAAAGGCCAACAGGTCGGCGGAGAGGGTGATGCTCTGGTCAAAGCCGGTTTGTATTTCGGGCGTGCTGCGGGCCGCCCGGATCATCGGGATAAGCAAAGGGGAGAGGATGACAGCAAAACCGAAACCGATGGCGAGAACCAGGAGAATGGGGCGGAGGGATGATAAATTGTGAATTGTGAATTGTGAATTGTGAATTGTGAATGGGGATTGAAGAGTTAGCTTATCTGCAACCTGCTCGTTTACTCCTCTGCTCCCCTGCGCCTCTACTCCCCTGCGCCTCTGCCCCCCTGCGCCTCTGCTCCCCTGCTCCTCTACTCCCCTGCGCCCCTGTCCAAATAAGGTCCATAATAAGGCCAGACCGGTGAAGATGAGCAAGTATAGGGTTTGATACCAGTCCACTAGGGCGGTCAGAATGAGGAAGAGGCAGGTGAGAGTCACATCGCGCCCTACTTTCCCAGTCCTACCCCCCTCCCCTTTTAGGGGAGGGGTCAGCGTTCGCAGTAGCCACAGCACATAAAACGGCGGCCAGATCAGGCTAAAAACCTGCATATGGCCGAGCAAGTGGGCGAAGTGGAAGGGCGACATGGTGAAAACCAGCCCACCGGCAAAGGCAGCGGCGCGTAGTTTCTGGGTGCGGGGGAGGCCCAACTGCGCCAGGGTGTAAAGCGCAAGCAAATAGCCGCCGTAACCGGCCAGGGTAAAGCTGGCCAAAACCACACCGTTGTAGGCAATGGCCGGCCCGAAATTGAGTTGAATGGGCAAGGTCCACAGGCTGTTGAAAATATTGAGGGTGTGGAAAAGCAGGCTGGCTCCCTGGGGCGGATAGAGGTAATCCGTAAAAAACGGCGTCGTGCCCAGTTCCAGCAAAGCTTTTTTGACCCACCACAGGTTCCAATAATTTTGCCAGCCGTCAAAACCGTCGCCGGGAATGCCGTCGGTTAAATGGAGGATGGTTGGCCAGGTCATGACGGCAGTCAATACAAAGTAGGCGGCTAAGGGTCGGAGGTCAGGAGTTAAGGGGTGGAAGCCGGTCATAATTTCCTGGCGCTTCATCATACCTCTTGCCTCCTCTGGTTAATGGGTTTCGCCATGCGTAAATTTATCACTCCAAAGATGCTGTTCGCTATAGAGATTTGTCGGATATGGTATCCCCTCCAAATAGTCTTCAGGGTTACAACGTTGGCAGTAGTACAACACGAACGGAGAGAGGAAAAGTGGTATCAGCCAGAGAAAATTAAAGACTATTGCTAGCGGGTTTTGAGCCAAACCCACAAAGATGATCCCAAGCACCAAGATTGGTAGTTGCATCTCCTTAAGTAAACTTCGGGCGGTGATGACAGATAGCTCAGGGTTTAATGTTTTCCACTTAGGGTGTTTGCCAAGCAGAACCAGTATTTGTGATTTCAACAGGGGAGCAAAAGCATATAAACCTAATGCGGACACAACGAGAACATAACCAATGTAAGTTCGTAGGGGTATCCCTACCCGATATGCTAGAAATGGACGCAGGAGTAGGAAAAAGCTAAAGTAAGCCAGGGTCAGTATAGATGAATAAAAAAGAGGGTCTCCCGGTAAAAGATAACCATTCCAAGTTAGATGCGCCACAAATCGCAGGTCATTCCAGGTGGAGTGGTAGCCCCAAATAGTTACGAATATAAGCCCCGCGACATAAACCGGCCAGATCATGTAGAAATATATTCCCATGAAGAAACGCAGGTTCGTTGTCAACGGCACCTTTTTGGGGCCAGCCTTGGCAATTTCTAAAATTCCACAAGCCCATCGTGTCATTCGCCGGGTATGCACTCGCGCATTAGTGGACATACTAACGTAAGAGGACACATTAACCCGCTGACAACGATATCCATGCGCAATCACCTCTAAGCCTGTTTCCCAATCTTCTGTGGTTAGTGAGCGGGTGGCAAAACCACCTATGGTTCGAATCGCGGCGGTACGCACTAATATATTGGTGGTTGGAAGTAGGCTGTCACATGGGTTATCGATCTTCTCTGACACAAACATCCGTAGAGATCGTGCTAGATCGAGAGTTCTGGCAAACCGGTTATCCCGATTCCAGATGCCGACCACACTCTGGAAAATGACAACATCATGGTTAGCCTCATGTTCCGCGTATTTGACCATTTCTTCCACGAAATTATTAGAAATTAGGCTATCGTTGTCTAAGACAATGAAATAGTCAAATTGGTGGCTATGATGTTGTAACCAATGGTTCAAGTTGCCCGCCTTAAAATCTAGCCGGGTCTTGCGGCGGATGACTGGTAATCCACATCTGTCGATTTCATAGTGATATTCAGTTTTGGTTGAGTCATCCAAAACGAAAGAGGTCAGGTTAGGGTAGGTTAGTCCCTTCAGGCGTGAAGCTAGGGTAGGAATAAAATCGTTGCAAGTCAAATATAGTACAGCCACAGGTGGATACTGCTTGAGGGAGAGCAGTTTCGGTAGGTCTTGCTTCTTGAGCATAAAAGCCAGAGTCCATTCAGTCAATTCATAGGCGATACCTAAATTCACCATTTGTGTCAAAGCAAGATACACTAGGGCCAAACGACCCCACCATTGTAAGACATACAGAATTACAACGGTATTCATTGCGCTCATAATTATGAAAAAAAGAGCCACGAATAGGGTTTTAATCAAGCTTTTGTGGGAACTTGGATCAATCATTGAAAAAAAGCCACTCGGAAGGATTTTATGGAATATAACCCCTATTTGGCAGGGGTAACAAGTCCCTCGTAATCCGGCATCGGCTTGCCGCCAAGCTCTTTGTACTTTTGATAAGTCTCCTGAGCTTTCCCTCTGTCATCTTTTGCCAGGTAGAGATCCGTCAGGCCAAGCCAGATAGCGGGATAATCTGGCAAAAGTTCTCGCACCTGGCTGAAATACCGTTCAGCTATTTCTAAATCATCTTTGAGCATGGCGATTTGACCAAGATAGAAATACGCAAGGGTAATATTTGGATCGATCCTAATCGCTTTATGGAAGTCCATCTCAGCCTTTTGGAGGTTAATCTTTTTTTCAAAGTAGTTTATACCACGATGATAGTAGCCACTCGCATTAGCTGGATCCAACTCTATCACATGTGAGAAATCGCTCAAGGCGAGGGTGTTATCTCCTTGAGTCTCATGGATAAGACCGCGGAAATAGTAAGCTGAACTGGCCTGCGCATCCTCTCGTAGAGTTTCATCAAAATCATATAAAGCAGCCTCATAGTTCTCTAACCGGAAATAGGCTAAGCCTCGGTTGAAGTGTAACTCGCTAGATTGAATATCGCTCTTGAATGCCTGAGTAAAATCGTTCACGGCAGCTTCAAAATCTTCCAGTTGTAAATAAGCTAAACCACGAAAAAAATAAGCCGTTTGAAGATCAGGGAATCGCTCAATCACAGAGGTCAAGTCTTTTAGGGCCAGGTCGGCTTGGCCCATATCTGTGTAAATGATCCCCCGAATGAGCCTTGGCCGTCCAGAATGAGGTAAGCCATTAATGGCTATGTCAAGATCAGCTAAGGCTTGCTGATAGTTGCCCATATCATTAGCAACGATGGCGCGAAAGTAGTAGACAATATAGAGTTTAGGGTCAAGCTCAAGCGCCCGTGAAAACACCTCCGTAGCGCCTGGCAGATCACCACTAACATAGCGAAGAATGCCCTGATAGTAGTAAGCAATGGCTAAGCGAGGGCTGAGTTCCAATGCGAGGCTTAACTCGCGATCGGCCTCAGTATATTTCTGAGAACGATAAGCTAATACAGCCAGGTCCAGGTGGGGATGGGCGTAACTTGGATCTAAAGAAATTGCTTTTTGCAGGTCACTTTCTGCTGCTTCAAAGTTGTCTAATTGACGGTGCGCTACGCCTCGATAGCGGTAAGGGATGGCGCTTTTCGTTTCAGGTTCCAACCGGGTTGCGGCCAGATAATCAGCCTGCGCTGCTTCAGGCTCTCCCAAATAGTCATCACGGATGACCCCTCTTTGAGTATAAGCCACAATGAGCACGTCAGATCGGCCCGGTAGAGGCAACGCCTGGTTGATGGCCTGAGTATAAGCCTTCACCGCGTCATCATAGCGTTGGGAGGCTTGCAGGGCTTGGGCCAGGGTGAACAGGCCCACTAAGGCGGCATCTGCACTGATATCTTTGCCAATGTAAAGGTCGAAAGCCTGTTGTCCAATAGCCGCAAGCGCCACATCCTCAGCCTGAAGCTCCGAACTGTCAAGCGCGGTAGTTTCGGGGCAGGCCGTACAGCGAAGGGTAATACCCTTACTATCATAGAAACCCCAAACCACTAACGTCGCCGCGGATTGTGTCTGGATTGTTTCGGCTTTCTCCTGGCTATTGATGACTTGATTATATTGTTCTAGCCGGATGTCAATACCCTCTACTTGGTTTACAGCGTTTTCCAGCCCCGTATAGATACGGGGTTGAGGGTCAAAATCAAGTCCTTCAGGCTTTCCGAGGGAAGAAACGATAATCAGAATTTCCCCCTCGCGTTCCCGTGTAAAGGGCAATGTCGGTGTTAGTAGCGAGGTTGGGGTGGACGTAGGCGTTAGCGTCAATGTGGGGGTAACTGTCGATGTGGGTGTTGGTGTGCCTCTAAGGGCTATTTCGAGCCAGCTTCTACCGGGTTCCAAGAAAAAAAGGGCCACAACTAGCATCAAGATTAAGCTGAAGCCAGCCGCTTTCCACTGGCGAAAAATTTTTGGAGAAAACGGGATAACTCCGTTATCTATGTAGTAAGGTCTGAGTTCTTCATATTTAACGGGGTTATGTTCTTTAGCCCAAGTAAGGAGGAATCCGAGGCGTGATTTGTTTTCGGCGTATTCAAGCAAACGACGAACAATTTCATCTTTGCCCGTATAGTTTGTTATTTGATCATAAACAGGCCTGAAGACAGGTACATCATAACAAAGATCGCGAAGTTCCTCAGCGCTGAACCCTTCGATAAATAGGGTACGGATATTCTCCGAGTAGTAACGCCTGGGCATAAGTTTCCCTTTGTACTTCTTCGTTAAACCACTAAGCGTAGTGGTTGTCAGGGAAAATCTAGAAGAACCAATGACAATATTACAATATGTAGACTAATAAAGCAATCAAAACTCAGCGTCAGAGCTAGAAGTGAAAATTCCCCGTATCTACCAAGAAACACACTGTTTCTTGGTAGATACGACAGTTCCTACACTAAAAAAAGGATTCCTACCCCAATCATCGCGACGATAGTGCCTATGACAGCCGGCCACCCTAACCGTTCTTTGAAAACAAAATGGCTGACGGGCAGCAGAAAAATGGGGGGCAGGGCCATTAAGGTACTGGCAACACCGATGTGGGTCCACTGGATAGCCAGCAGCGACAGCCACACCCCCAGGAAGGGGCCAAAAACTGTGCCGACGATAATAGAGGGGATCGCCTGGCGGTGGTCCAGCAGCCGCCGAAAAGTCGCCCCGGCCTGCCCCTGGAAAAAGGTAATGGCCCAGAGGGTCATGGCCGCAGCCAACATCCGCATAATATTACCGGATAAAGCGGGGAAATTACCATCCAAGCCCTTTTTGGCCAGGATTAAACCTACGGCCTGGCCTGTGGCTGCGCCCAGGCCAAAGAGTAATCCCCCTACATAACGTCTCTGGTCGGGTGAAGTGGCGGCTGAACCATTACGGTCCAATACAACCCACATAATCCCACCAACTGCCAAAACAATCCCCCCCATTTGGCCCCAGGTTAGGGTTTCGGCCAGAACCAGCCAGGCCAGGAGGCCGCTGACCACCGGCGATAGGCTCATCAACAACATGCCCAGGCGAGGGCCAATCCAAACATAGGCTTGAAACAGAAAACCATCGGCCACTACCAGCCCAATCACCCCGGACAGAGCCAGCCAATACCAACGCTCTGGCTCAGCCTCAAAAGGTAGAAACGTACCTAGCATCAACCGGTGAGTGATCAGAAGGAAGATGACAGCCAGCAGTAAACGGAGGCGATTGACGATAACCGACCCCACCCGATAACTGGCCAGGGTGAAAAACGTAGCGGTGGCCGACCAGCAGACCGAAGTAGCGAGGGCAGCCAGCTCGCCCAGGTAGGAGTATGGCAAGATAAGGTCTCTTTTCTCTAGTTGTTGATCTGTAGTGGAGCCTGCCCCGGCAATTGGATGAACACTGCCCCGGCTTCAGGTACAATCCAGGTAATGATAACCTCTCCGGCTGAAATTTTGAAATCACGCCCGGCCGCAAAGTCACCTCGTGGAGCCGGTGAACTCCAGATGGCCCGATAATTGCCGGGAAGCACTTCCAGCGGAATTTCAACGCCGGCGTCGAGCTTGATTTCCTTACCACCGGCAAAGCTGCCACCCGAAAAAGTGACAACGCCGAAACTGTTGTTCAGGCTGCGATTGGCGGCAATAAAGAGGGCTTTGCCCGGCGGAGCCACATAGCCGCTGATGACGGCTGCGGGGGTGGGGGTAGCCGTTTCAGCCGAAACAGCCGTTTGAACTCCCAGGAGTTGGTCGTATTCCTCCATTTCAGTTATCCCATCTTCGGACCTCACCCACAGAACGACGATTTTGTTGGGGGAGGCGACAAAGTCGGCGCTGCGCACAAAACCGCCGCGTGGGGCCGGTGAACTCCACATTGCCCGGTAAAGATCAGGTTCCAAGACTAGCTTAACTTCTTGACCGGCGGGGGTATCAATCTGCCGCCCCCCGCCAACCGATTTACCTTCTGATAAGGTCAACATCGCCGGTTGATTGAGTAGGCTGCGATTGCTGATAATCAGCAGGGTTTTACCTGCCGGAGCGCGGATGATGGTACTATCCGCAGGCATAGCTGTTGGCGTAGGCGTAGGCGTGTCTATCGGTGGAAGCGGCGTAGAGGGGGCCGAAGTCACCGGGGCTGCTGCGACAGCTACCGCTGTAGGCCGCAGGGGGGCATTAATCACCGGCACGATGGCCGTATTGCTGGCGCTGATAAAGGCCGGGTCACCGGAAACCCAGCCAAAACCATCCGGGGCAGCCGCAAAGGGGATCTGCCACCACTGGCCTTGTCCCACATTGGCCACGCCCATCACTTCGACTTGAGCGCCCTGGCGGAGTTGGCCGACTGAATCGTACTGAGTGCTCGGCCCGGTTCGTACATTGACGGTTGGGCTGTTAACGGTCAGACTGGGCTGGCTCGACGCAGGTATGGCTGGAATGACCGAAGTGGGAATGGGGGGGATGAGCGTAGGCGTGGGTCGAACAGAAGTGGGGATGGGTGGAATCAGGGTAGGTGTGGGTCGTTCGGTCGATGCGACATTGGGCAACAAGGGCACAACCGTAGGGCTAGGGCTGGGTGAAGGTATGGGGGTGGGTGTGTTTGCCTCGCCTACCACTCTAAAACTACCCACCGGTTGAATGTTGACCACACCGGCTTCATTGTAAGCGCGAACCTCCAGGGCATGGACGCCGGGTAGAGTAGGCATCCACTCTAAAGCTGCATTGAGTGAAGGGGCTACCTGGACCAACTCCGTATCCATCTCGTCAACTTTGCGCCCGTTAACCCACAATTCTACCCGCGTGACGCCACCCGGATCAGAGGCCAACGCCTGTACCGTTATCACCCGGTTGATGGGGACAGGACTGTTTGGGGTCGGCGCTTGATTAATGGTAATGGCTGGTCCCTGGCGGGTGCTATTGGCTGCCAGCGATGAAGTTCCGGGATTGCGGAAGACAAACCAATAGAGTCCAATCCCAATGAGAGCGATCAAGATAAGGCCTGCTGCCCCGGCGGCGACAAAAAGAAACCAGTTTGGTGAAGATACTGTTTCAACCGGAATGTACGCCGCCTGGGTTTCTGCTTGAGGCGACGATACAGGAACTACAGCTTTCTCAACCCGGATAGTACATGGACCGAAACTTATCAAATCATCCGGTTGTAGAGCATAGGGCGTAGTGATTGCCTGGCCGTTGACAAAGGTGCCATTAACGGTATTCAGGTCTTCAATCAGCAGCAGTTCGCCCTGCCGATTCAGCCGGGCGTGGTGGCGGGAAATGTGAGCATTATCCAGCCGAATATCGGCGGTTGTGGCCCGGCCAATCGTTAGCGAGTCACGTGTAACCGGAAAAACTTTGGTGGCATTCGAGCCATCGTCCACGATGAGCGTCCAATTAATTTGAACAGGCGTGTCGGTCATGATAATTCCTCCTCGTTCGATTCGGCGGTGATAAAGGCCCGTAAAACTTTAGCCTCTGGAAAGCGGGCATACACGCCGACCGTAAAATCTTCCAGGGAGGGGCGCACATCGAAGTAAAATAAATGCGCTTCCCGGTTGGAGTCGGAGGCGCCGAAACCCTCGACCAGGATCATTGCCCCCGGAATAGCCAGGATCAAGTCAGCCCATTCGCGTTCGTGGGGTGCGGTATCGGGCGACAACCAGATTTCCTGCACCTGTGCCGCCTGGCGCAAGTAATCAATGTGCCAATGGAGGCGTTCCAGGGGCTGGAGGTGGTGCTTGAGTCGTCCCGCCAATCCGCCTGCTCCAAAGGCGCTGCCCACGTAAGTATACCAGCCCGCCGGAAAGTCAAACGTACCCAGTTTGCCGATGGTCAGGGTGGTATCGGCAGGTAAATGAAGGAGTAAAACGTAGTTACCTGTTTCAGACATTGTGCTCCAGTTTGTTAGACCAGTTAAAGTTTGGCATAATGCAGCTACGTTAGATTTTACGCATTACACCTTAAATTCTTTTATCCACCAAAAAATGCAACAACCCTTTGGCTCTACACTTAAATTAAGTTTGGCCCCAACTCGCTCTTGGCTCAGCTTGGGACCAGGTTGGGCGGCGCTGGCCGGGGTGCTATCAACCGGATCGGTTGAACTTGGTTTTGGAACATTCTTACAACTCCTGGGACTCTGGCTGCTGGTCGATCCAATTTGGGGAGCGTTGTGGGAGTTGTCGGCGCAGCAAGGCTTGTGGCGCAGCCTTAACCCGGTCCAATTGCCGCCGCCATTGGCGCGAGGTTTTTATCTACCCTATGCCCAGCCCGGTTCGCTGGCGGGGCGTTTTGTGCTGTGGATGCGATGCTACCGGCAGTGGTGGCACGAATCTTTCTGGCCCGAACATGGCGAGCAAATTCTTACCTTTGGCCTGGCTGCTAGTCTGGCCCTGTTCATCAGCCTTTTCTTCAATCTCACCTTGTTTTGGCTGACGCTGCTGGCCCTGGGACTTATCCTGCTAGCCGGTCAGACTTCATTCCACCTGGCCGCGGCTGAAGGCGGCCGGCTTCAATCTGTGGTCCAACTGCTGCTGCCCTGGGTGATGGGCGTGGCCCTCTGGTCAAGCCTGACCCCGCTCAGCCTGACCCTGGCCGTTTGTTACTGGGTAACCTACCTGGGTGGGCTGAGGATGTTAGGCGGCCATCGCCGGGCCGAATGGCTCTTTTGGCTGGGACAGGTAGCCGCGATTCTGCTGCTGCTCGCCCTCCGCCTACTGCCGGGAGCAGCCCTGGCCGGCGTCTTGCTGGTTGCCCAGCAACTCATCAAAACCCGGTTCAATCACCCGGCTGACTTTTTGCCCAAAATCCAAATTTATCTGGTTTTTAGTCTACTCGCCGCTGGCTGGTCGTTGGGAAGTGTAGCAGGATAAGTTGCAGAGTTAGATTGAACATGACTTATTCCTTACTCCCTACTCTTTACCCCCTTACTCCCTACTCCCTACTCCCTACTTCCTACTCCCTACTCCCTACTCCCTACTTCCTACTCCCTACTACGCTCACCTGGATTTTAGTTGGCCTGATCACCATCCTCATTATCGGTTTAATATTATACTGGCAGCTTATCCTGGCCGAAGGCGCTTACCTGGGTGCACCCCTGGTGGCTCTGCTTTACGACTGGACCGCCGAACGTTATAACCGGATCAAAGAATTTGAAGTAGAGTCAGAAGATTTCTGGCTCGGTGAGCCACTGGCCAAACGACTTTACCGTCTACCGGAGGCAGTTGTGTTGGATGTGGCCGTTGGTACCGGCCGTCTGCCGTTGACCCTCCTGCGCCAGCCAGTCTTCAAAGGCCGGATGATCGGATTGGATCGGGCTTCGAAGATGCTGGCTATAGCCCGCCGTGACCTGGCTGATCAGACTGACCGGGTTCTCCTCATTCAAGCCGATGCAATGGCCCTGCCGTTTGCCAGCAACAGCCTGCCGCTGGTAACCTGCCTGGAGGCGCTAGAGTTTTTACCTGATCCCGACCATGGTTTGGCCGAATTAATCCGGGTTTTAAAACCTACTTCCGCCTCTTATCCCGATAGTGGCTGGTTATTAACCTCGCAGCGTATTGGCTGGGAGGCGCGGTGTATGCCGGGTAAAACCTGGAGCAAAGCGCAACTGTTAGAAATTTTGCTGGAATTTCCGGTGCAACATGTCAATATCCACCCCTGGCAGGATATTTACAACTTGGTCTGGGCGCAGAAGGTTGAGAATTAAACAAACCTCCACTCCGTTACTCCGCCAATTGCTACCAAAACCAGCACTACGGCAATCACAAAACCGATAAAAGCAAATTTAAATTTGTTAGCATCTCCACGCGCCTTTTTAGCCCGCGCTGCGCCAAATTCAAGTCCTCCTACCGCTAACAAGGCCATAACCACGTGCTCGCCCGTCAACTGCACATTCGACCAGCCCTGGATTAAGATGTAGAGGATGACCCCCAGCACCACCTGAATGTAGATGGCAATCTGAGAAAATCGAAGTAACCGGGCATCCATGTCGGTCCATTTTTGCCTGCCTAACCAACCCATCAACATCTTAACCACGCTGATTACAACTAAAAGCAGGACAATCCAGCGCCAACCCGAATGAGCTTGTAGCAAAAAATAAGTCATGGCCTTACCCTTTCCAAATATGGTATGGGTTCGGATTGTAGCATGAGCCGGGGTGAGGGACAAGATTGGCCTGATAGACGCGAAGGGACAGGGAGGTGAGAAGAAGATGTAGTTCCTTCAAAACAGTTCCATTTGCGGGCTGCTAAATCGCTTTTCATGATTTAACAGCCAGGCTTTGCGCCATAACCCCCCACCATAGCCAATCAATTGGCCATTGCTGCCAATGACCCGGTGGCAGGGAATCACAATCACGATGGGATTTTGGCCGTTGGCCGCGCCGACCGCTCTGATCGCCTTTTCATTGCCGATAGCCCGGGCCACATCCAGATAAGACACGGTTTGTCCATACGGGATTGCCGCCAACTGCTGCCAGACGGCCTTTTGAAAATCGGTTCCCGCCGGGTTAAGCTCAAGCTCAAATTCCTGTCGTTCCCCCCGGAAATACTCGTCGAGTTGAGTCAGGCCCGCAGCGATAACGGGCGGTGGCTCAACTCCATCAAAATGTCGATCTTTTTCTTCATCTTTGATAAAATAAATCGATTTGATACTTTCTTCCGTGCCGGTAATCTCCAGCAGGCCGATTTCGGAAGGGTAATAAGCTTTGTAGATTTCAGTCACGCTTGTCATCCTCCGGCTAAGAGATAACTCTTTTTCAGCAGAGAAAACAAAAGAATATCCTGGAATTTGCCGTTAACAAACTCGTAGGCTCGTAAAAGTCCTTCTAGCTGAAAATCCAACTTTTCCAGAAAACGGGCCGAAGCCAGGTTATCCGGCAGGACATGAGCTTCAACCCGATTCAACGCCATCTCGGCAAAGCCAAAAGCGAGAAGAGACTGGACGGCTTCGCGCATAATTCCCTGCCCCCAATACTCGCGGGCCAACTCGTAACCAATTTCCGCCCGGAAATGGGACCTGGCCCAGGCGTGATAACCGCACGTGCCGATGACTCTATCAGCGCCTTCTTTCAAGGTAATGCCCCAGCGAAAGCCCTCTCTGTTCTTGAACAAGCCCCCCAGAAAATCGATCATGTCGCCGGCCTGTTCCACTCTATTGTATGGCCCGGCGCTGAGATAACGAGTTACTTCGGAGTCGGAAAGGTAACTAAAAACAGCCTCGGCGTCGCCGGGTCTTAGTTCGCGCAGGAAAAGGCGGTCGGTTTCAAGATATGGAAATTGACTAAAAACGTCAAGATTCATCGACTTGATAAGGCCCATAAATCTTTCACTAAAAACTGCTGAAAATCATGTATCTGTTCGCGGAGTCGTTCATTAACTATCATTTCGGGTCTCGGATCAACATCGGATAGATCGCCTTCTTTGGGCATTTTCTGCATCGTACTCAATCCACTTTTCTACAGGCCACTCCTCTACCAATTCGATTCTTTTAGCCGCCCACTGGCAATATTCCACAGATAGATCGCAGCCTAACCACTTCCGCCCAAGCTGTTCGGCAACTACAACCGTCGTACCCGAACCTAAAAATGGGTCTACGACTAAATCGCCTGGATTTGAAGAAACCAGGACAAACTTGCGCAGTAATTCTTCCGGCTTTTGGGTTGGGTGAGGCGTCTTTTCATGCATTCCGTTGCAAGTGGTCGGAATCTCGATCACATCTCTAGGTTTGGCTCCTTGCGGGTGAGGCCGCCAGATTTGTTTTTTACCCTTGCCATACTGGCTGGTTTCGGCTTGGGGGTGGTCAGGATATTTGAGGGTGTGGTTGCCGTAAGGAATCCTGACGTCGTCGGTATTGAAAGTAAACTTCTGACTCTTTCTGAAATGCAGAATACTTTCATGGGATCGTCCCCAATCTGACCCCAAATTGGCCTTGTTTTTGTAGTGCCAGACCAGCCAACGACATCCTTCAAAAAAGCGTAACGCCGGCAATTTAATATCGGCTAAGATTTCAGAGAATCCACATACGTACAACGTGCCGGTTGATTTCAACACACGGGCAACCTGCTCAATCCATTGCAAAGACCATTCTACATAGGCTTGCTGCGACTCAAAGGTGTCCCATTCCGCTTTTTTGATATTGTAGGGGGGTCGGCAAAAACTAAATCTACCGATTCACTCGGTAGGGAACGCAGCCAGGCAATAGCATCCCCAACCCAGATTTTGCCATTAGAGTGAGTATAAAATAAAGTTGGCGTACTTGGGTTGAACGAGTCGGCCTTAAGCTCTGTAAACTCACCTTTCAGCATAGGCTGTCCAAAGAAGGTGGGAATTTCTACATTGCGAGCGTAAGTTGCGGCTGGCTCTTTGACAATATTTTGTTGAACTTTTTGTTTTCTTTTCTGTTCAGCCATTCTGTGTCTGCACTTCGAATATATATACCTGATGAGTTAGCACATCCGTTATATACAGCCGCTTCGTTTTGGCATCGAAATAAATACCTACCGGCGCGGTCAGGTTAATCGAGCCAATCGTCTGCCATTGGTCGAGCAGATCGCCGTTAGGGGCGTAACGCAGCAAAGAGCAGCCCTGGGCGTCGGTCACAAAAATCGAGCCATCCGGGCCGAAAGCCAGATGCGGGCCGTTAAGACCATAGCTGTCGGGGATGGCCCACTGCGCCAGGGGGTTGCCGCCGGCGTCAACCCGCTGAATGCGGTTATTCTCGGCTTCGGCTACAAAGTACGTACCCTGGGTATCTCGCAATACGTCGGTTGGCTCGTTGAATTGGCCGGGGCCGTTGCCCAACCCGCCCAGGCTGCCCGCCGGCAGGCCGTCGGCGCTGAAAAGGGCCAGCCGGGAACCGCCGGTATCGGCTAGAGCAACGGTGTCATCCTCAAAAACGGTCAGGCCCCGTGGGTGGAACAGGTAAGCCGTCGGCCCGCCAAAACGATCTAGCAGATTGCCGGTGCTGTCGTAGCGATAGACCCACTGTAAGGTTGAGTCCAAAATCAAAATTTGATCCCGGCTGTTGACGGCCACGGCCAGCGGTTCTTCAAAAGGAAACGGCTCGCCGGTCAGGGTTTTTAAGGGCAGGCCTTGCGGGTCGAGCATTTGGACCCGCCGGTTGGCCGTATCGGCGATTACTAAGAGGCCATTGCTCAACACGGCTACGTCGCGCGGTTCCAGAAATTGGCCGGGCTGGTTGCCGGGGCCGCCCAGCATCGCCAATTCGTTCAAGACCAGGGACGACATCTGTGTCGTTTCTGCGACGGGCGGCGTGGTTCTGGCGGGGTAACGTCCTAACGGCGGCCACAGGTTTTCCTTGGGAATGGGTTGGAATATTCCAGCCGGCGGTGTCCAGTAGAAATGGATGCGCGAACGATCAATATTATCCTTGTAACGAATCCGGACATCGTGCAAACCGGCCTGGAGGGTAACAGCGGCGTCGGTATACTGATCGGGCGCCGTTGTGGTAACCAGCAGGACGCCGTCCAGGGTCAGTTGGGCTTCGGGTACAGCCCGTAACCCCAGGCGATAGATACCGCTTTGAGGCGCGTCGAGGGAGCCGATCCATTCGACGGTGTAGGGTCGAGGCAGCGAGGTGAAGTGAAAATAGGTGTCCAAAAATGGGTCAATCCGCTGCAAGGCCGGTTGGCCCTCCCAGCGATCATTGGCGTAGTAACTTCCCAATAAGCCATGATTGGCCAATGGGGGTGCATAAAGCGCCCACGTTGGGACCAGGGTTTCTCCTTGACCGGGCGGCTGCCAGGAGAGGGCAACCTGTCCCGGTTGGACATTCGCCTGCACCCGCAGGGAATGGTTGCCTTGAGCCAGCGGCAAGCCGGTCAACTGTTCCCCCTGGCCTTCCAGGATAAGGTTGCCGTCAATTTCGAGCCGGCCAGGGCCTGGGGTGATGAAGCGGAGGCTGTAGGGTCCGTAACGCGGCGCATAGAGAATGCCGGTCCATTCAGCCACCAGGTCCGGCTGAACGGCGCTGCCTCCCTGGGTTCCAGCCAGGGTCGAGGGCAAGTCGGTCGGCCAGTTAACGTTGATGCTGAGGCTGCGTTCGACGTGAGAGTAGGATGGTTGATCAGCTTGCCCGGCAGCGCCAGGCAGATAACGCAGTTCTAAACCCTGCACTGCGGCCAGGTTGGCCGGCTGCAGGCCAACAAAGTAGACAACCGGGGTAGCCTCCTCGGTCTGGCTGGCAGCAACTTCAAATTCGGCGCCGGGATAGAGTCGTTGAGCTTCAGTAAAAATCCATTTGTCGTCGGGATGGATGAGCAAGGCCACCGGACGGTCGGCCGGCTCACGGATGGGCAGGGCGTCAGGCTGTATGAGGGTATGCTGGTCGGTAACGGTGGGAGCCAAAAAACGTAGGGTTGGATGGGCGGTCAGGAAAGGCGAAAGGTAGAAAACATAATTTGGCCCCAATTGGGCCATCTTCCGGCCGCTGATGGTTTCCGGGGTGGAAAAGGCATTCCACGAGGCAAAATCGTTGGCCTGGCGCACAAAGTAAGTATAAGCATTGAGGCCAACCATCAGGCCGAGTACCCCTGCAGCCGCGCCTAACTGCCAGGAGCGAGGCAACGGGTACAGTACGTCCTCGGCTTCCTGCCCCAGGACGGCCAGAGCCAGTCCCACGAAATAAATTACTGCCGGCATGACGGCAATCGAGCGCAAAGATTGAGGAGCCTCAAAATCTACGCTGAAGATGCCCCCGACCAGGGCGATAGGCAACAACATCAGAAAGAAGAGATTGGCCGGGCGGCGAAATCGAGCCAGGGCCAGCCCCAGGCCTAACACCCCTAAAACGGCCATCATCGGATCGAGCATCGGTTCGCCGGGTAGATTATGGCGGCCGTTGCTATCACCTTTAAAGTTGAACATCAGCAGATGTTTGGTGGCGCTCTCCCACAGGGCACGGAGCAAGTCGGGCTGGTCGCGCCGGGTAAAGATGGAAATCTGGTTGGTGCGATACCAGAAGGCATCGGAGTCTTGCAGGGCAAACTTGACCACCGGCATAACCACTAGCCAGATGATGACGCCCAGTAGAACGAGCTGCCCCAAGTAGACCAGCCAGCCCTTGTGGTCTAACGTAGCGGCCCACCAACGCCGCCAGCCGAGGTCGAAGCAGCCGAGGAGACAGGCGGCGATAATAAGCATGAGCAGGGTCACAACATAAAGCCGGAAAGCGGTGTAAAACATCAGCCCGAAGCCCAGGCTCAACCCGGCCCACATGGCGTCACGCAGTTGTCCTCGCCGGAATAAGCGGACCAAGAAAAAGAGGCTCAAGAATTCAAAAAAGGGAGTATCAATGCCGGTCATAGCAATCCGGCTAAAATTGATCGGCCAGCGAGCGACGGCCATCAGAAAGGCCAGGATTAGCCCAAAGCGCGGTCCACGTACTTCCTGGCCAAAGAGGTAAGCTGCCACTACGCCGCCCAGGCCAAACAACACACTAACCAGCCGGATCGAGTAAATATTATCGCCCAGCCAAGCCATAGCCAGGGTATAGAGCGCCAGCAGGTGGCCGGTCACATTGATAGGCGCGTAAAAAACGGGTCGGTACCCCGGCTCATAGAGCATCTGCCGGGCCTGCAAACCGGCCTCGGTTTCATCATACCAGATACCAAAGGGTTGGCCGGTGAAATTGTATAGGCGCATCAGCAGGGCCAGGCCGATAACCAGGATAAGACCAATAATGACGTTGCGGTTGGGCAGCAGGGTTTGGAATTCCGCCCGCCAGGGGTTGCCTCGTGTGCTTAACAGCCCACCGCCAAGCAGCAACCCCAGGCTGGCCCAATAGAGCCACCATCCCTGCGGGTAAGTTTCTTCAACGGCAAAGAAGTTGAAAGCAACAGCCGAGATGCCGATAGCCACAACCAGTAACCAGATACCGACGTTACGCCGCCAGCCAGAGTGGAGGGTGGCAGTTAGAGATTGGTGGATGGAGGGGGGAGGAGGGGGGAGGGAAACGGGATCAAGGCGGCCCGTCAGGGCGCGGACAAGCAGGACAATAGCTATCCCGTAGAAAAGCAGACCATCCCACAACGACTGCTGGCTAAAGAAATATTGCCCCAATGCACCGACTCCTACGCCGGCCAAAGCCAGAGCCAGCCGATTCAGAGTGCGGCGCGGGTGCAAATGAGTTTTTTCGACAGGTTGGTTTGTTTCGGGAACAGGTAAGGGCGGGTCAACTGATGCGACAGACATAAGCCCAATTATAGCATAAAAATGTAGGGGCTAACAACATCTAAAGTTGGATGTATTTTTCATTTAAATCAGAAGCCTATGGTAAAATGCGGGGGGCGCGAAAAGACGAGGATGCGAGAGTTGGCAAAGATATTTTCTAAAATTACTAAAAGGGCTGTTTTAGAACTATTACCACTCCGTTTTTTCTTCTCATCGCCTCATCGCCTTATCCTCGCCCTCGTTTCTTTAGCCATCTTAAGCGCGGTTATACTTCCAGTCCAGCTACTGGCCGGCCGGCGTTTCCACCATGACGAGGCTCTTTACGCCACCTGGGCTTTGGAAATTGTCTCCGGCGCCGATCCCTGGTTAACCCACACGCCGATAGACAAACCGCCCTTGTTTCTTTACCTTATCGCCGGGGTGATGGGCTGGCTGGGCGTAACCGAAACCGTAGCGCGGCTGCCTTCGTTGGTGGCAACAGCCTGTACAGTTGGCCTGACTTTTGCGCTGGGGCGAAAATTGTATGGCAATGGGGTGGGGGTTGTGGCCGCCTGGTTGGTCGCCCTGTCCCCCTTCACCCTGCTCTTTGCCCCCACAACCTTTACCGACCCGCTGCTGGTGGCTTGGGTGCTGGTTAGCTGCTTGGCCGCAGCGTACGGTCGAACCGGTTGGGCCGGGATGAGCTTGGGTCTGGCTATGACCACAAAGCAGCAGGGGATATTTTTTTTACCTGTGGTCATAGCGCTGTTAACGATTTACGATTTACGATTTACGATTTACGATTTACGATCTATGTTTCCCGCTTTCCGCTTTCCGCTCCCCGCTCCCCGCTCCCCGCTTTCCACTTTCCGCTTTCCGCTTTCCGCTTTCCGTTTCACCCTGGCTCTCCTCGTCACCCTCATGCCTATCCTTATTTGGAATTTCAATCGCAGCCAAGCGCCCGATTTTTTGACCCGCAGCCTGGCTAACTACGGCGGCCTGGCGGCTGATACGACCAGCTTTGGCGAGCATTGGTGGGACTTTATCGAATTGTTATATTATGGTACAGCCTCGCCGGTTTTGAACGGGATTTTTGTCGTGGGGCTGCCGGTGTTGTTGGGATACGGCTTGTGGAACTCTAAACCGACCGCCGACCACCGACCGCAGACCGCCGGCAACACGACCACCGACGGTTCGACTGAGCTCACCGAAGTCCGCCGAGTGCGAAGCCTCCCCGTGGGACCGCCGAGTGCGAAGCCTCCCCGTGGGACCGCTGATAATTTCCAACCTTCCAACTTTCCAACTTTCCAACCTTTCGCCGATTGGCTCTTCACTCTCTTCACCTTTACCTTCCTGCTCGGCCATGCCCTTTTCTCCTTTCAAGTGTGGGATCGCTACCTGTTGGGCTTGATCCCATTTCTGGCCTTGCTGCTGGCCCGGATTTTGCTGCTGGCATGGTCGCTTTTGGAACGGCTGTGGCTCCATACCCGGCCCGGTTGGCAGCAGCCGGCAAGCATAATTTATGGCCTGGCCCTGGCCGGCCTGTTGGCGCTGACCCTGGCCCGGCCGGTGCAGGACGCGGTCAACGGCCGTTATCCGCTGGGCAGCCACAGCCAGGCGTTCCAGGGCCTTGAGCAGATAGTAGCTTATTTACAGGGCCACGCCGGGGCCAATCATACCCTCTATCATCGCTGGCTGGGCGCGCACTGGCGTTTTTACCTGTGGGGCTATCCCTACGATTTGCAATACTGGGCCTCACCTCAGGAATTGGCCGCCACAGCCAGGCCCGGCCATTTGATAGCTTTCCCCTCCTGGCAATCGGATACCGAAGCCCGTTTGGCCCTGGCCAAGGCTGGCTTAACCCTGCAAGAGCTAACCCGCGCCTACAATCCGGCGGGGTATCCTTCAATTATTTTGTATAAAATTGTTCCCGGAAGATCACAAGAGTAGACCGAGAGTTAAGTGCAACGGTTCGACTACTACACGGCGGCGTAAACTTCAGGGCATTAGCAATCAGGTTACGCAAAACCGTGCTCAACAACGGCTGATCGACGTAGACGATCCACAGCTTGAAGCGGCGCATCACCAAGATGCGCCGCTTGGCTTTAAACCCTCCATTAGCACACCAGGGTCGTATAATGGTGATAGAATAAGAGTTCAGACCAAACGACTAAAAGTGGAGGTATAAGTAAATAAAATGATCGAAGCGCGAATTGTCGTGCGCGACCTCTCTAAAACCTACCGGGTGCCGGAGCGCGACCCCGGCCTGGTCGCCTCGCTGAAAAGTATGGTCCGGCGCACCTACCGCGAGGTAGCGGCGGTGCGAGAGGTCAACTTTACCCTTGAAGCCGGGGAGATGGTCGGCTTTATCGGCCCCAACGGGGCGGGCAAGACCACCACCCTGAAGATGCTCGCCGGCCTGCTGCATCCGACCGGCGGAGAGGCATCCGTGTTGGGCTTTACCCCCTGGCAGCGCCGAACCGATTACCTGCGGCAAATCAGTATGGTCCTGGGCAACAAAAGCCAGATGTTGTGGGATATTCCCCCCCTGGACACTTTTCGAGTGCTGGGCGAGATGTACCACGTCCCGTCCGGCGAATTTAAGCGAACACTGGCCGAACTGGTCGAATTGTTGGCCATGCAGGAGCTGCTGACCCGGCCGGTACGCAACTTGTCGCTGGGCGAGCGGATGAAGTGCGAGTTGGTGGCCGGGCTGCTCCACCGGCCCCAGGTGATGTTCCTGGACGAACCGACGCTGGGACTGGACGTAACCATGCAGGGCCAGTTGCGGCGCTTCCTGGCCGAGTACAATCGCCGCAGCGGGGTGACCATTATCCTGACCAGCCACTACATGACCGACGTGGCCGCGCTGTGCCCGCGAGTCATCTTGATCCACCGGGGTACGCTGCTCTATGATGGTCCGCTGAATGAACTGGCTCAACGGCTGGCCCCGTTCAAGCTGGTCAAGGTCAGTCTTGGTAACGGCCAAGCCGAGCCGGCGTCAGACCTGCCCCTGCCTTCCTGCGCCGAGATTATTGAGCGCGAGAATGGCCGTTTAATCCTGCGCGTGAACCGGTCCGAAGCACCGTCGTTGACCGCTCACCTGCTCCAAACGCTGCCGGTGGTCGATCTGGCCGTTGAGGATCCGCCGCTGGAAGCGGTCATCGATCAAATCTACCAGGAAGGTGAAGTATGAACCTGCGGGGAGGTTGGGCGCTCATGCGAAGCACGTGGCTGTCGTGGTTGCAGTATCGCAGCTTCTTTTTCCTGCTGGCTTTTATGTGGATGATCCCGCCGCTGATTTACCTCCTGGTCTGGTCAACCGCCGCCGGCGGGCAGACCATCGGCGGGTTGAACCGGGGGGAGTTTGTGGCCTACTACCTGGCCTTGATCCTGGTCAACCAACTAACTTACGCCCAAACCAACTGGACGGTGGGCGACATGATCCGGGTTGGCAAAATGAACACCTTGCTCTTGCGGCCGTTGTCGCCGCTGTTTGACACCCTGGCTGCCGAAGTAGCCGGTAAAGTGGTCTACATGATCTTTGTCATCCCCATTGTGTTTATCCTGGCGCTGCTCTTGCAGCCGGAATATCATCTCACCCTGGAAAACAGCCTGGCCTTCATTCCGGCGCTGGCTCTGGCCTGGGCGCTCCGCTTTTTCTGGGGTTACTGGCTGGCCTTGCTGGCCTTCTGGTCTACCCGGGCCGACGGGCTGCTGGCGCTGCAAGACGGGCTGACTTTTTTGCTGGCGGGCCAGGTTGCGCCGGTCATGCTGCTGCCCGGCCTCATGCAGCAGGCGGCCATCGCTCTGCCCTTTCGTTACATGATCGGTTTCCCGGTCGAGGTGCTGACCGGGCAGTTAAATACAACAGAGTTGTGGCTGGGTTTTGCCATCCAGGCAGCCTGGCTCGTCGTCGCCCTGGCCCTGTTCATAACTATCTGGCGGGCCGGGGTCAAACGTTATGCCGCGGTGGGAGGATGAAGATGTACTATCTAAGATTGGTGCGGCTCTTTGCCGGGGCTTCCACCCAAAATGAGCTAGCCTACTCGGCCAACTTTTGGCTCAGCCTGCTCCATTCGCTGTTGAACCTGGCTACCGGCGTGCTGGGGTTGGTGGTGATATTTGGACAGGTGGAGATGGTACAGGGTTGGAATTTCGCTTCCACCCTGGCCCTGCTGGGCGTCTACCTGAGCCTCAGCGCCCTGCGCGGGCTGGTGCTGGGGCCAAGCCTGGAGGCGCTGGCCGGGATGGACGGCGAGGTCTGGAGCGGGCGGCTCGACTTTACCCTGCTGCGGCCGGTCGACATCCAGTTCCAGGCCAGCCTGCGTTACTGGCGGCCGCTGGCCCTGGTAGACCTGGCCTTGGGGCTGGGTGTACTGGGCTTAGCCTTGAATCAATTGGACCTAACCTTGACCCTGGCCCAATTGCTAGGCTTCACCCTGGCCCTGGCCGCGGCGGTGACGATCCTGTACGCCATCCTGCTGGCCTTTACCGGCCTGGTTTTTTGGAGTCCCGGCTTTTTATTCACCTGGGTCTTTGATGCCTTCTTCCAGATGGCCCGCTATCCGGTCGGCCTGTATCCCGGCTGGCTGCGGCTGGTGCTGACCTGGGTGATTCCGGTCGGGTTGATGACCACCGTGCCGGCCCAGGCTTTGACCGGGACTCTGCCGCCGGGGGTGCTAGCGGGCAGTATTATCCTGGCCCTGGCCCTGCTGTTGGCTGCCTCGGTTCTTTTCAGGAGTGGGCTGCGGCGGTACGCCAGCGCCTCAAGCTAAAAAAGGAATAAAACATGTCCTTAAGTTTAGACTTAACCCTCCACTAGCGCACCAGGGTTGTATAATAAAAAGAGGGTTAAATTTCAACCAAATGGAGGTTTTTGAATGTTACCACGAGTGATCTTACACAGCGGCGTCGGCGTCGACGGGCGGATGGATTGGTTCAGCGGCGATGTCGGCCTTTACTACGAACTGGCGGGACGGTGGGAAGCGGAAGCGATGTTATCGGGCAGCAACACCGTCCTGACCGCCTTTACTGCCGAAATGATTTCCCCTGCGGACGAAACCGCGGATGAGCCGGGACCGCCAGCCCCCAACGATCCCCGGCCCTGGCTAGTTATCGTCGACAGCCAGGGGCGATTGGATAACCTGGCTCGCCTCCGCCGGCAGCCCTACTGGCGAGATATCATCATGCTCTGTTCTCACGCTACTCCGCCAAGCTATCTCGACCGGCTGCGGCAGGAACAGATCGAGCACATCATCACCGGCGAAGAGCATGTCGATCTGCGAGCTGCCCTGGTCGAATTGTCAGCCCGGTATGGGATCAAAACGATCCGAGTGGACAGCGGAGGCGTGCTCAACGGAGCGCTGCTGCGGGCCGGGTTGGTGGCTGAAGTCAGCGTACTGATCAATCCTTACCTGGTAGGTGGGACAACCCCCCGCTCGATTTTTGTCGCCCCTGATCTGACTTCAGCGGATGGGGTGATACCGCTCAAGCTCATCCATGCCGAACAGGTTAAAGAAGGGGTCATGTGGCTGCGGTACGAGGTGGTCAAATAGGGGCCTGGAAAATTTGGCTTTACCACACCCGGCCAAGTGTTGATAAGAGGAGTCGTCACGAACCTATGGTACACCACCAGGGATGAAAATCTGGAGTGCAGAATTAATTCTGCACTCCACAAAGTCATTTTCAAAGAAGGCCAGAGCATATTCAAACACAAAATTTTATGGCGTCAGACCAGCTAACTTTTGGCGGATGATGACCGTACACTCGGCCGGGTCAGTGTCGGGAGTAAAATGGAGGGTATTGGCGGGGGTCGGGGTATCGGCGGGGGCGATGACAATGGGAAGCCATTTATGCTCACCCAGGGGCAGGGCCAGATCAACCTGGTAAGTGACGCCGCTTTCCTTGAGCGGCCAGTCGCGTTCGGGGTGGAAGCCTGCTTCTTTCAAAGTTACATATAACCGTCCGGCGGGCGACTTGGTTTCAAATAGATCGTTGATCTCTTCCGCCGTCTCGAACCGGTCGCCGGTGGTCACTAAAAAGGTAATCCGCCGCCAGGCATCCGCGACGATAGGGGGAAGTTTGTGCTGTAAAGGGCCAAGCTGTAACTTAAAATACCAATCACCGGCCCGTTTGTGCTCAGGCTCGGCGGGGATCAAATCGCGGCGGGTGACCAGCTCGTGCCCTTCGACGCGGGCATAGTAATGAATGGCCCA
>CAZUNT010000040.1:0-40593 GCA_964622215.1 uncultured Caldilineaceae bacterium | reverse complement strand
AGTTCAAATAAACCCAGCAGCAACGCGACAACCCCCCCCGTCAACAAAACCGCGCCGAGGTAATCAACGCCCGGTGCAGCCGCACCCGGTTCACGCACTTTATCCCGCCAGGCCAGCCAAACCAGGGTCGCGGCAAGCAGGCCTGGCCCCAGGTTGATATAGAAGACCCACTGCCACGAAATTTGATCCACCAAAAAGCCGCCCATCAGCGGGCCGACGATAGACGACACGCCCCAGACCCCGGAGAAGAGGCCCTGCATTTTGGCCCGTTGTTTCAGCGAGAACATATCGCCGATGAGCGTGAAGGCCAGCGGCATTAAACCGCCCGCGCCCAGCCCTTGAACGGCGCGGAAGGCGATCAACTGGGGCATGGTGGTCGCCCGGCCACACAGAAATGAACCAAGCAGAAAAAGAACCATGGCCGCCGCAAAAACAGGGCGGCGGCCATAGATATCGGATAGTTTACCAAAAATGGGCACCGTTGTGGTCGAGGCCAGCATAAAGGCCGAAAAGACCCAACTGTAGATCGCCAGGCCGCCCAACTGGCCGACGATGGTGGGCATAGCGGTTGCCACCACCGTCGACTCCATCGAGGCCATAAATAGGCTGAGCATAATCCCGATAGTGACAATAATAACCCGTTGACGTGACATATAGGCTCCTCTTTGGCCCCGAACTTAAAAAGCTGGAACTGGGCCTGCAAGCCATTGAGCGGCTTATCACTAAATTTCTGTAACTTAACTCAAACCAGGGAGAGGGAACCAGGGAGTAAGGAGTAGAAGAAAAACCCCCTTACTTCCTACTTCTTACTCCCTACTTCCTTAACTTAAGGGATCAATTCCACTGAGGATAACTTCTCCGCTGGGGGTAATAATAACCTCGGCGGAGGGTATGGCTTGCAAATCGGCCAGGGTGTAACGATTGGTGAGGAAGTGAATGGTTTTATTCGCCGAGCCGCGTAGATCACGAGCCAGGCGTTGCCCGGCCTCGTAGCGGCCTGCAATTAGCACGTCAACACAATCAAGAAGAGAAGTTGCTGCGGGCATACGCTGGATTTCCGGCCAGGTAAAACCGCTGAACAACAAGGTGGTCAGAGCAGTTTCTTGTCGTACTCGTTGCAGCAGGGCCAGCAGCGGAACTTGTTGTTGCAGTGGTTCACCCCCGCTGACGGTCAAACCCTCAATTGTCCCTTGCAGGGCCACAAAACGGGCCAACAATTCACCAACCGGCCGCAACTCACCGCCGCTAAAAGGAAAAGTTTGGGGATTAAAGCAGCCCGGACAGCCCAGCGAGCAGCCTTGCACCCACAGCACGGCTCGTATCCCCGGCCCGTTCACCCGGCTGTGAGGCAAAAATTGATATATCCGCAATAGGGGGTCTCTTACCCGTTCTTTTGCCACTGCCACTCTTGCGACTGCTCCTGAACCGTCTCCGTCGCTTCGGGAGTCATCTCCCTGGCCTCAATCTGGCCGCCCAGGATTGCCTCTAGCTCCCTGGTCAACTCCAGGCAGGCCACCCCCTTGACCCCCCGCACCATCAACTTGACCTGGCCATCTTTATCAATAATAACTTCAATTTCCTGTAAGTCCATCCTGTAATCTCCAATCTCAAACCCCAAATCTCTTCTTCAGGCCATTCGCCGCAGCACCAGGCGAATCTGGCCGTCTTGCTCAACTTCCTCGGCGACTAAATTGAAGCCCTGGGCTTCCAGCTTGGCCCGCGCCGCGTGATAGGCATAACGCCGGGTAACCTGCTGTTGAAATTCTGCCCGTTTGGGACCGCCAATACCCCACCAATCGGCCACAATTTCATAGGTATCGCCGTTTTTGCGAAAACCAATCTCCCGGGCCAGGAGACCCCCCGCCCGAACTTTGATCTCCACCCCGGCTCGCTCCCGCGCAAAGCCATGCACGTTAAGCTCACCCTCCTCATAGGCATAGCCCAAATCCTTGAGCGCCTGGAGCAAAAATTCCTTTTCCACCATTTGCGTTTTAATCCGGGTAAAATGGGACATCTTACTCTCCTTAGAAAATAGACCGCCGACGGCTGACCGCCGACCGCCGAAAGACATTTTTATTATCGGTGGCGTGCCATAGGCTTGTGAACACTTCTCAGAAAATAGTTTTGTAGGACAAGTTGCTAACTTGTTTCTTTCGTATAGACAGCGGTCTACCGTCCGCCGTCTGCGGTCATTTACGTCAGCTTGACCACCGGATAAGCCTGGTATAGCAACCGCCCTGTCTTTAAATCCCGCGCGGTCAGAAGCAGTCGCTTGTTGCCATCTACCGCAAATTCAATCTCAAAGCGAGACTCGCCGCGTTGGGCCGGCGGATCGGCGACCAGAAAAGTGGGTTGCCCTTCGTTCATCCAAAAAAGATTGCGCCGCTCGGTTTCGCCCGGTTCAACCGGCATAACTCGGGCTGCCCCGGTCGGGTCGAAAACCAACTCAACCGGCTGCCCTGCCTCCCGCGACGGCGGGTCACCCATTTCAAAAATAGCCAGGCCCAGGTGAGTCTGCCCATCGTAGGCAGCTTTGACGGTCAGCCGGGCCGTTGCCTCGGGCGTGGGATAAGGGGTGCTACGGGGGACCAGCAGCCGATAGTCATAACCGCCCTGGTCCCGGCGCACATGGCGAATGGCATAGTCGTGCTGAATGTGGTCATAAAAATCCACCCCGGCGACAAAAGCCACCGCGCCGCGAGCGATGGCGTCCAGGGGGCGGTTCAGCATAACTCGTTCCCGGCCAAAGATACGCCGTAAGGTCCTCTGCACCGAGGGAATATGGCTGGCTCCCCCCACCATCAACACGGCCTTGATATTCTCTTCCTGGTAGCCTCGCTCGTGCGCCCCATTCAGCGCCCGGCGAACGGTCTGGTCAAGCTGGCGGTAGGCGTCGTGTTCGTCCAGCAGTTCTTCCAGGCGGCCGCGAGTTAGTTGGGCGCTCAACGCTGCGCCCGTATCCGGGTTGACCACGCTGATCTCGGCCCGCTCGTAAAAGGAGAGGCGCTCCTTGGCTCGCTCGCACTCGACCAGCAGGGCATTACTGACTAGGCGCACCGCCTCGTCGGCGTCGCTGCGCCCATTTTGCCGTAACACTTCTTGAAATAACCATTGGTCAATCGTCGTGCCGCCCAGGTCGGCTCCGGCCTTGCCCAGCACCCGGCAGCGCCGCCCGCTCTGCTGCTGCGGCTCGGCCTCGATGAGTACTACGGCCACGTCCAGCGTGCCGCCCCCAAAATCAAAAATCAAGTAAACATCTCCCGGTTGGATCGGTGCGCCATACCCCAGGGCGGCCGCCGATGGCTCGTCAATCAGCCGGAAGCGCGGCATCCCGGCGGCTTTGGCCACCTCGCCCAGCCAGTCCTCGTAATGTTCAAAAGACTCGACCGGCGCGGTCAGGGCCACTTCTTCATTGCCCAGGTTGAGTTCGGCGGCGGCAAACAAGAGTACACTGGACAAAAAGTCACGGCCTGCCTCAAACGGTGAGAGTTGCTGTCCATCCAGGCGCACTTTAAGCGGGCTGCGCTGGACGATGTAGCGCTTCATCCAGCGAAACGTGCGCGGCGACTGGTATAGGTTTTGCTGCAAGACCTGGTTGCCGATCCAGCGGCGGCGATCCTCGGCATAGTGAATGAGGGACGGCACGACTGAAACCCGGCTTTCGCCCTCCTGGTAAACTCGGCCATAATCGGGCACATGGAGCAGTTCGCCGGCCTGGCTCACTTCGTCCCAGACGGCTACGGCGGTGTTGGAGGTTCCAAAATCAATGGCTAATCGACCCGGCATTACGTGTCACTCCCAAAGGACATACAGGTAAAGTATAGTTACTCGATTTCAATGTCAAATTCACCCAACTTAATTTCAGGCGTTTCCTCCAATTCAATGGCGTAACGAAGGCGGTGCTGGAGGATAGCGGCGGTAAATTCGAGAACCTGCCGCGCCGGTGGCGAAAGATGAGGGTTTTGGCTGAACAAGGTGACGGTCGAGAGCTGTGTTGGGGTAGCCTGGGCTAAAGGGCGGGCCAATAAGCCGGGTATTACCAGTGCCCGCAAATCCCACAGCGACAGCGCCGCCTGGGCGCTGCCTACGGCCATAAAAGACTCGTCGGCCGAAACGTGCAAAGAAGTTATGTCGCCGCCGGGTGCCCTGACCCGGCCCAAATCGGCCATGTCGCCCAGTTGCCTGAACTCGATGATGCCTTCGGAAGCGGCGGAAATAATTACCTCTTGCCGGGGTAAAACCTCCAACCCCACCACCCGGCCCTGGCTCCGCCGCAAAGGGTCGCGCTGGCGCTTAAATGGGCCGGAATTACTCCGCTTAAAGATGATAACCTCGCCGTTAAATTGACCCACCAGCAGGGTTTGCTCATCCGGCGTATAGACGGCGCAGCGGGCCACACTGGCTCGCCCCTGCCCGCGTTCAGTCACGCGCAAATCGGGTAACGTTACCAGCTCAAACCCCTGGTGTAACAAAACTGCCTCCCGGCCGCCGGGTGAAACTCGTACCATCCGTGCCCAAAAGCCAAAACGATGCTGCTTTACCGGGCGTTGGGTCGCTGTATCCCACAGGATAACCTGGCGATCCCGTCCTGCCGATAACAAGTGCGTCTCGCCCACCGGGGCCAGAGCCGTCACCGCGTCACGGTGCTCTCCCAGGCGGCGAAGATTGGACTCATCCCAGCTATAGATCGCGCACGGCCCACCGCTGTTCGTCCGCTCGGCGCAGAGGAGCAGGTTATGGGGGCTAAAAACGACCTGCCCAATGGAATGGTCAAACTTATTCAGCAGGTGTTCGCGCTCGGCTCGCTGAAAGTTCCACAGCACCACCTTACGCTGCCCGGTACCTAGGGCAATAACCGGGCGGCCCGGCGCAAAAGTAATATCGTTAATCCGGCCTGGTACCCTGGCTTCGGCCTGGCACAGGGCCGGTGGAAAGAGGTATTTCAGGCCGGCTTCATCGGACGGCAACTCTGGCCCAGCCAGGGTGGCCAGGCGATCAAAAATGGGCTGCTCCTCGGCCAGGGGAGGCCGCCAGGTCTGGCCGGCCAGAGCTTTAATAATTTGCACGCTCCAGCGGAACGGGGCATCGAAAGCCAGGCCCCATAATTCGGCCCACTCCTGGTTGGCCGCCAGGGTCTGCACCAGCAGGTCGAACTCGCCGGCCCCCATTTCGGCCAGGCGAGCGCGATAGTCGCCGCCGGTAATAATCGGTAAAAACTCGGTTCGCCCGGCCCGGCGCATCTGCTCCAGGAGCCGCTGGCGTAAAGCAGGGGAGGCGCTCTGGTACACAACCCGGAGCAGCCGGCGGTCAAAATCCAGGTTATCGTAACGTGCCCACTGCCCGGTCAGAAAGAAAAAAAGCGCCCGTTGGGTTTGATCCTGCGGGGCATATCCGGCTGCCAGCGCTGCTTCGCGGGCGGCCGGCTGATCCTGCTCGATAACCAGCCGGCACAACGCCTCCTGGGCTGCTTTGCGCTGCAACTGTCGCAGGGCTTGGCCGGCTTTGCCGGCTATGGCAGGGGCCGCATCTCCCGCTGCCAGCACCAGTGGTTCGACAATTTCGGCTCCACCCCCCACAATCTTATCCAATTGGCCCGCGTGCAGGGCTGTTAACACTTTGAGGACCACCGGCGCTGTGGCTGTCCAACCTCTTTCGGCCAACAAATTGGCCAGAAGAGGATGCCGGGTCATCGCCCACACCTGACAAACCGCGTTAACGCTCGCCTGAATGGTTAACTGCCTCAGCACAGCCAGGATCCAATTTTGTCGCTGGTTGTTGTCGCTGTCGGCTACAGTTTCCGCCAGTAAACGGATGGCTGGCGGCGAACCATCCTCAGCCAGCATCTCGATCGCCTGGCGGCACAGCCAGCCGCCGACCAGCGGCAGTTGGTTGTGGAGTAATAGTTTTAAGCTAACAAGTTTGATGGAATTCATGGTGTCAGTAATCAGTAGTCAGTAGTCAGTAATCAGTAATCAGTAGTCAGTAATCAGTAGTCAGAAAAACATCTATTATCTGGCTACTGACATCTGACTACTGACATCTGGCTACTGACATCTGGCTACTGGCTACTCTTTACCCCTCCAACTCAATATCGAACTCGCCAATCACGATGTGGCCGGGGGCTGTTTCGACTTCGATATCAAATCGCCGCCGCCAACGGAGTAAGGTGAAAAGAAACTCTTGCCAGGCCCGTTCCAGGTCCGGTACGCCTTTTTTGGCCAGGGCGCTCTCCACCCAGGCCAGATCGGCCAGGGTGGTTTGAGAGCCGGATTGGTGGCACAGCCTGGCCAGGTCAGAAGCCCACAGCCGGATGGTTTGATCATAGCTGGCGCTGGCTAACCACTGCCCGTCCGGGCGGATCGCCAGGCGGGTGACCCAGCCGGTGTGACCCTCCAATGTTTTCAGGAGCTTGCCTTCGGGCACGCGCCACAGACGTACGGTTTGGTCCAGGCTGGCGCTGGCCAACAACCAGCCGCCGGTCCCGCCCGGCAGTGGAGCCGGGCTGAGAGCCAGCCCGACCACCGCATCGGTGTGCCCGGCCAGGGTTTTGAGGAATTTGCCATCCGGTAGCCGCCACAAACGGATCGTTTTATCCAGGCTGCCGCTGGCCAGGAGCAGCCCATCGGGGCTGACCGCCAGGCCGTTGACCGAAGCGGTATGGCCGGCCAGGGTCTGGCGGAGTGTCCCCTCCGGCAGGCTCCACAGCCGGATCGCCTGGTCCCGGCCTCCACTGACCAATAACTTCCCCTCTGGACTAAAGGCCAGGGCAATAACCAAATCGGCGTGACCTCGCAAAGTTTTAACCGCCTGGCCCTTGGGCAGCGCCCACAGCCGGACCGTGTGATCGCTGCCGGCGCCGGCCAGGAGTTGCCCGGCGGGGCTAATAGCCAGGGTATTGACCGCGCCGGTAAAGGCTTGCCACGTTTCCAGGGCCAGGCCGTCGGGCAGCCGCCACAGCCGGAAACTGTTGTCGTCGCTGCCGCTGACCAGCAGCCGCCCTTCGGGGCTGATGGCTACGCCCCAAACTTCGCCGGTATGGCCGGCCAGCGTTTTGACAGCTTCACCGCCGGGCAGCCGCCACAACCGCAGCGAACCGTCCTCACTGGCGCTGACTAGGGTTTGCCCATAGGGGGTGACGGCCAGGGCATGCACCGCACCGGTGTGCCCGTTCAGAGTGGCATGGCTGGTGGTTGAATAACCCAGGCTTAACCCGGCCGGATCACACTTTTGGGCCAACTGCTGTAGCTCGATGAAGCCTTTTTGTTCGTCCGGGGAGTGAGTAGGCTGCCAGCCAGTTTCGCCGAGTCGCCGCAGCAGCGGGACGCTCCAAACGGCCGGCGCGGCCTGAGCCAGCCGCCACATCTCGCTCCAGGCCTGTTCCTGCTCGAGCAGGGTGACGACGACACTCCACTCGGTATCGGTCATCTCGGCCAGGCGGCGGCGCTGTCGCCCCCCGGCCAGCACTTCGACAAAATCGGCCCGCCCGGTGTGCCGGGTCAACTCGGCGATGCGCCGTTGCAGCCATTCATTGCCAAGTTGGTAGGCGGTCCGCAGCAGGCTGCGGTCAAAATCGAGCGCCTCATACCGTTCCCACTGCTCGGTCAGCAGAAAAAAGAGGGCGCGTTGTTGAGGCTCGCGGGGAGTATAGGGTACGGTAGGGGCCAGTTCGCGTACCAGAGATTGGTCGGTCTCCAGGGCGCGCCGGTAGAACTCGGCCTGCGCGGCCGGGTTTTGCAGCCGGGGGAAGGCCAGGCGGGCATTTTTGGCTATGGTTGGGTCGGGATCGAGGCAGGCCCGCAGCAGCGGCTCGATAACCTCTGCACCGGCTGACTCCACCGGCTCCAACAGCCCGGTTTTTAGGGCGGTTAGCCAGCGCAGGCGATCCGGGCCGGCCGCGATCCAGCCGGTTTGCTCCAGCCAGTTACCCAGGCGGATGTGGCGGGTGTTAGCCCAGACCAGGCAGACGGCGTCCCGGCCCGGCTGTTCGGTCAGTTGGGCCAGGCCGGCCAGCACGCCCATTTGTACGGCTTCGTCGTCCAGGCGAGTTACAGCCTCGGCCAGCGCCCGGATGATGTCTGGATTCTGATCGTGGGTAAGTTCGAGGGTGAGTTGGGTGATGGGGTTCATAGCCTTACCCACCGCTATTAATCTGCAGCGGCACAAAGCGCTGCTCTGCCTCGCGTACTTCCTGAAATGAGGCCGACTGCGCCCGGCCTTCGCGTAGCCAGTCGCGCAGGGCATTGATTGTTTCTCGTTGGGAGACAGATAAGGGCACCTGGCGCTGCAAGGCGGCTGAAATATCTGCCGTGGTGAACTCTCGCTCGGCGTTAAAGCCGGTGTACATGGCGTCGATGATGGCCTGTTCGATTTCGGCCCCAACGTAGCCTTCGGACTCGCGGCCTAGGCGGGCAACCTCAAAATCTTGGGGAAAACGGCTCCGTTTGCGTAAGTGAACGGTGAAAATTTCCTGCCGTTCTTCTAATGTCGGTAAATCCAAAAAGAAAATCTCGTCAAAGCGGCCCTTGCGCAGCAGTTCGGGCGGTAGGCTGGCGATGTCGTTGGCCGTCGCTACGACGAAACAAGGTGCGGATTTCTCCTGCATCCAGGTCAGGATGGTGCCAAAAACGCGCGTGCTGGTGCCGCTGTCCAGGCCGCCGTGGGCCAATCCCTTTTCCATCTCGTCAATCCAGACCACGCAGGGGGCTACCGTTTCGGCCAGTTGCAGCGCCCGCCGCGCCCGCGCTTCCGACTCGCCCACCAGGCTGCCAAAAAGCGCGCCCACATCGAACCGCAGCAGGGGTAACCGCCACAACCCGCCAATCATTTTGGCCGTCAAACTTTTGCCCGTGCCGGGGATGCCGATCAGGGCGATGCCTTTGGGCGCGGGCAGGCCATAATCACGGGCTTCCTGGGTAAAAGCCCGCTCGCGCAGCCGCAGCCACTCTTTGAGAATGCCCAGCCCGCCCACGTCGTCGGGTGTTTCGTGGGTGGCGTAAAACTCCAGGGCTTCGCTTTCGCGGATGATCTGTTTTTTCTCCTCGGTCACCAGGTCGATGTCCCGGTCATCGAGTACCCCATCACGGACGATGGCTTTGGCAAAGACCCTCTGAGCCTGGGCGGCGGTCAGTCCCAGGGCTGCCTGGACCAACTTCTCCCGGCCCAGGCGAGTCAGGTTGATTTTAACCCCCGGCGTTTCGGTCAGTTGGTTGAGGACCGCCTCTAGTTCGGGGGCAACCGGAGGTGGAAACTCAACCACCACCACTTCGTCTTTTAATTCCTCCGGGATTTTGCCGGTGGGGGCGGTAATCACGATGGATTTTTTGGTGAATTTGAGACGTTGGGCCACGCTGCGGAGTTTGCGCTTGATTTGGGGGTTGGTCCAGAGTTCGTGGAAATCTTTGAGCACAAAGGTGGTATTGTCCTCGATTTTATCAATTTGTTCCAGCGCCGTTTTGGGGTCGGGGGCAGGTGGGGCAGAGCTGCTCCCACTGAGCACCTGGAAGCCTTCGGCGGCGTCCCAGGTCAGGCAGCGCCTTTTGGCCTGGTCACAGACGGTTTTGAGGCTCTGCAGAGCCCGCTCTTCTTCCGGCGTAACCAGCACGATCAAAGTAAAACGCGCCCGCAGGTAAAGATCAAGTTCTTGTTCAATCGCCATTGCTTTTAAATCTCCTGTCGGCTTTTTATTGTAGCACAGGCCGGGCTGCCAGACAATGCTCCCTGTTTTTTGGGAGCAATTCCTGTTTTGGGGCGAGTTTTTGCAAACTGGCTCCAATGCTCTGCGTTGGAGCCAAAAACCGAACGCTCAGCGTCCAAAGCTTGTGCCAACGTAGAGCATTGGCACAAGTTCGAAGTTACGTCCACGTAGGTGGACGATCGGCTTTAGCCCTGGAGGAGCGATTTCAATCGCTTATTTGGAAAGTATTGCTCCTAAAAGTGGATAAGGTCATCTTATTAAGTCTGTGGATGGAGGCAAAATACAACTTTTGAGGGTTGGCCGCCGCATCTTTCTGTGATACGCTAGCGGCGGAGGTTTTTTTGTATGCCTGTGATCAAAATAGCCAGCCTGATGGGTTTATTCACCGTAATTATCCTCCTTAGCGGTTGTGAAACCGCCTTGGGTAGCCCGGCTGCCTCAGCTACATCCACCGTCGTCCCTCTAGACACAGCCGCCATTGTGCCTACATCTACACCGGTTTCCACACCCACCGCAACCCCACTACCGCCTCCCTCACCGACCCCTCTGCCGCCTACACCCACCCCTATTCCTCCCTCTCCGCTCCCAACCGTTACAGTTGTCACATTGTCGCCTACCCCCATGCCTTTGGCTCCCTCAGCGGAGGGTGAGATTGCCCCGTCGAGCGCTAAAACTCTGACCGGGACGTGGGATTTTACTTTTGGAGTGATGTCGCTGACTCAACAGAATACGAGCGTGGCAGGTACTTACCAGTGGTACGGCGGCGGCGACTCAGGCCGGATTCATGGCGTCATCCCGGACCCACTCCCTCAATTCCAGGGGGTGTGGCTCAGTGACCGGAATCCCAATAGCCAGGGTTTTTTGCGCTGGCAACTGGCCGCCGATTGGACCAACTTCAGCGGAACTTTTGAGGGCGGAAGCAGCGGTGGGCAGTGGTGCGGTATCCGCTCCGGCCAATCATTGCCGCCGGGCTGTGGCTTCAGTGGGATTTGGCGTCTGCGTTTTGGCAACCCGCCGGGGCTAACCGGGCAGGCCACTTTGGTGCAGACAGGTCAGACAGTCCAGGGAACCTATGTTGACAGCCAGGGGCATACGGGCCAGCTTGTGGAGGGCCTGGTTACCGTGCATACGCTGACCGAAGCCAGGCTGGCCGGAACCTGGCGCAATGATCAGGGCGAGCAGGACACCTTTGAGTGGCGGCTCGATTTGACGACCGGCCGTACCTTCCAGGGCCGCCGCCAGCCCGGCAACAGCGAGTGGTGTGGCTGGCGTGAAGAAACGAGCGCGCCGGAAAAGTGCGGTTGGTAGGGTAACAGACCCTAAAGGTTTTCAAAACCTTTAGGGTCTCCTAAAATTTGGACAACCCCGTAGCTTTTGACAGAAATGCTTACCCGTGCTAAGATGCGTTCCATTCGTTGACAGGCTTGAATAGTTTTTGACTGATATGTTTAATCGCGCTGTAGTTATTATTATTGTACGCCTTGTCCTCCTTATTGGCATCGCTAAGGAGGCGTTTGGTGTTGGTCGGACTACAAACTGACTACAGCCGCACAATAGTGTTACCAAACGCCTCCCAAACCGGGAGGCGTTTTTATTATCCATCTATCATCCCGAGGAGAAGAATATGAAATCCCTAAAAACCGGCGCTGAAATTGTATGGGAATGTTTGCTGCGTGAGGGGGTCGAAGTTGTCTTTGGCTATCCCGGTGGAAATATTCTCCCCACTTACGATGCGCTCGATCAGTACCGTGACCGGATTCGTCACGTTTTGACCCGCCACGAGCAGGGGGCCACCCACATGGCCGATGGTTACGCTCGCGCCAGCGGCAAGGTCGGCGTCGCCATGGCTACCTCCGGCCCCGGCGCTACCAATATGGTCACCGGCATTGCCACCGCCATGATGGACTCCTCGCCCATTGTGTGCATTACCGGCCAGGTACCCAGTGCGGTCCTCGGCAGTGATGCATTCCAGGAAACGGATATTACCGGCGTAACCGTGCCTATCACCAAGCACAACTACCTGGTTACCGACATCGAGGACCTGGTTGACACGATCCGCGAGGCGTTTTATGTGGCCCGGACAGGACGGCCTGGCCCGGTGCTGGTAGATATCTGCAAGGATGTGCAAAATGCCAAGATTAAATTTGAGTACCCCACCGACCCAATCGAACTGCCCGGCCCTGACCTGCCGGTCCAGGTGTCGGCGGATGAAGTGGCGGCCGCCCTTCATTTGATTAACCAGGCTCAGCGTCCCCTCATCCTGGCCGGGCGCGGGGTGCTGCTCTCCGGGGCTATGGCGGAATTGAAGGAACTGGCCGAAGGCGGCCACATTCCGGTGACAACCACCCTGCTGGGGCTTGGCTCTTTCCCGGCCAGCCATCCTTTTAACTTGGGTATGATGGGGATGCACGGCCATGCCTGGTGTAACTTTGCCATCCAGGAAGCCGACCTGCTCATTGCTTGCGGCATGCGTTTCGACGACCGAGTGACCAGCAAACTGGCCACCTTTGCGCCTCAGGCCAAGAAAATTCATATTGACCTTGACGCCACCGAAATCCACAAATGTGTCGAGGTTGACCTGGGCCTTCAAGGCGACCTGCGGGCTGTATTGCAGCAGCTCAATCCAGGCTTGCACAACGAGGTGGACCGTTCTGCCTGGTGGGCCAAAATTAGAAATTGGCAGGAGGAGGCCGACGACCAGGCCGTTCTTGACGCCGAGAGGCCGGTTCCGCTGGCGTCCCAGGTTATTCGCAAAATCTGGGAAGGCACTGAGGGCCAGGCTTACATTGTTACTGATGTGGGGCAGCATCAGATGTTTGCCGCTCAATACTACCACCACGATGATCCCTACAGCCGGGCCACCTCCGGCGGGTTGGGAACGATGGGGTTCGGCCTGCCGGCGGCCATCGGAACCAGTTTCCACGTGAAGGATCGCGAAATCTGGGCTATCATTGGTAATGGCGGCATCCAGATGACCATAAATGAATTGGCTACGGCGGTGCAGGAACGAGCCAACATTAACATCTGCATTATCAACAATGGTTATTTGGGCATGGTGCGCCAGTGGCAACAGATGTTTTATGACAGCCGCTATGTTCAAACGCCTATCACCGGGCCTGATTTCGTCAAAGTGGCCGAGGCTTACGGTATGCCCGGTTACCGGGTGGCCAAGCTGGCCGATGTTATTCCAACGATGCGTAAGGCCCAGGCCTACCAGGGGCCGGTGTTGATTGAGTTCGTCGTGGAAAGTATTGACAATGTTTATCCGTTGGTTCCTGCCGGGGCCGACCTCCACCAGATGATTCAGCGACCCCAGCCACAGGTGGCAGCTAGCTAATAGCCAGTTCGTCAATCATCCGCTCGACTACTTTAAAGCCGCTGCGCCAAAAATCAGGATTGGCCATATCAACACCGGCTTCACTTAAAATGTGCTGGGGGCTGGCCGAGCCGCCATAGGCCAGAATCTTGATCAGATTCGGCACAAAACTTCGACCTTCTTCCTTGTATCGCTGGTAGAGCGATAAGGCCAGCAGTTGCCCAAAGCTGTAAGCATAGCAGTAAAACGGGGTGTGGTAAATGTGCGGAATGCAGATCCATTCTCGTTGAAAATCTTCGCTAACGGCAACCGCATCACCAAATTGCTGTCGCAGTTGACCGAAGTAGTGTTCATTGAGTTCATCCATCATTTTGCCTTGACTCACCAGCCGGTGGGCGTCACGCTCAAAGAGCACAAAATAGGCCTGGCGTAAGATCGTCGCATAGGAGTCGTCAACGGCCTCGGCCAGTAGGTTGCGACGAACGACCGGGTCGGCCTCCTCGGCCAGCAGCCGGTCGGTGAGCAGCATCTCCGAAAAGACTGAGGCGGTCTCGGCGAGCGGTAGGGCGGAATGGAAAGTCAGCACGGAATGATCGGCCGCCAATAGGGCGTGGATGGCATGGCCTAGCTCGTGAGCCAGGGTGGCCACTTGGCGTGGTTCCCCGGTGTAGTTGACCAGCACCCAGGGCGCCACCCCCGGCAGGATACCCGCGCAAAACGCGCCGCCGCGTTTCCGGGGACGAATTTCGGCGTCGATGTGGCCGTTGTCAAAGACCCGTCGGGCCTGTTGGGCCACTTCCGGCGAAAATTGATTGAAACTGTCCAGAACCATCTCCACCGCCTCACCATAAGGAATCGTTTTGCTGGTTTCTTGAGTGAGAGGTGCATACAAATCGTAGCGGCGCAATTGGGGCAGGCCCAACCAACCGGCCTTTAGTTTAAAGTAACGATGAAAAATCGGAGCTTGCTCGACGCAAACATTCAATAGGGTATCTATGACAACATCAGGCACATCATTGACCAGATTGCGCACGGCGATGGGCGAGGTAAAACGCCGTAAGTTGAGATTTTCGCTGGCCCAATCGCGCACCCGGTGGGTGTAAATCTGCGCCAGTACCGCCGCCTCCTGCCCATAGACCCGAAATTGCTCCTGATAAGCCGCCTGGCGCAACTCCGGCGAGGGATCACGCACATAGGTCATCAACTGATCGCGGGTTAATTGCTTTTTCTCTTCTCCTGCCTCTAACTCAAAAACAAATTTACTGGTAATCATATCGTAGAGCGTTACCAGCGCGTTGATGCCGTTCACGTCTTTGAGGTTGATAATCTGTTCTTCCGACTCGGCCAGGGTGTGGTCTTTGAACAGCCGTTCCTGTTCCAGGTGATAACGTAAATCGCCGGCGTAGGCCAGCAGCCGGTTGGCTGTCTCGTTGTCGAGGCTCTTCCACCATAAGCTAAAAAAGAGGATGCGGTTTTGCGCCTCGGTTAGCAGTTGATCCATCCGGCCCATAAAGGCCAGGGCGGCCTGGTTTTGGGTATCTTCTGAAAACCACAACTGTCCATAACTCCCTAACCGATGAACGATGACCGCAAAAGTTTCGAGGGCTTTGAGCGCCTGGGTAAAGTCTTTGCCGCTTATCTCCGCTGATAACGTGGGGCGCAGGGCTTCAAGGCCGGTCGTCGTCGTTTCTAAATCCGCGATGACCTGGTCAACGGCTGAACCTTCGGGGGAAGGCAAGAGAGCCTTGAGGGTCCAGCGGGTTTGGATATATTGTCTGTTATTTTGACTCACGTGTTTTGTTCTCCTTACAAAATAAACTTTTCTATAGCCGCCGCGACGCCATCCTCTTCTACGGTCGGAGCCACCCAGTCGGCTAATTCTTGGAGACTATGCGGAGCATGCCCCATAGCAATTTTAGTCCCCACCACTTCAAAAATGGGTAGATCGTTGAAGGAGTCGCCAATGGCGATAGCTTGATCGGCTGAAATGCCCTGATAATCAAGGATATCCCGGAGGGCGCTTCCTTTCGAGACATAACGGGAAATAGCATTGCCAAAATAAATATTGTTGGTGGGGTCTAAACTCCACGACATTTTACACAAATTTTTCATCTCCTGAGTAATCAAATCGGCGCGTTGTTTCTCCTCTTGATTAACCGCCAAGAGTTGAGCCTTAACAATTTTGATGCGGTTGACCAGGCTCATCAAATCGGTAATGAGCGGTTTAATCTGTAATTTTTCTTGCTGCTGTTGAGCCAGCAGGCCGTCTTTCTCAATAAAGTAGAAATCGTGGGCGTAGATTTCTAAGAATAGATCGTATTCACGCGATAGTTCAACTAAACGCTGCGCGGCGCGGGGAGGCAACGCCTGCAAAAAAATTATATCGTTGCTGGGCCAATCGATCACCGCCGCTCCATCGAAGACCACATGCAGCCCATCCAGCTTAAGGTGGCGGAAGAGATGGTAACAGGCTTCGGTGGCCCGGCCCGTGCCCAGGGCCACAGCCACACCTTTCGCCTTGGCTGCCGCAACCGCTCCGGCAACACGCTGGCTCGGATAAGCCCCGTAGCCAATGAGGGTTCCGTCAACATCAAGAATGAGTAGTTTATAGGTAGCCATGAGAAGAGAACTATTGCAGATTCAATGTTGATAAGCCATCAATATAAACAAACATCGTTACTACTCAGGCTACCCCAAATTGAGTATTCCTGACCGCAGACTGCCGACCGCCATAATTCGCCCTGTACCCTGTCTTTTCGGCGGTCAGCGGTCAACCGTCGGCGGTCGTGGGGGTAGGGCTGAGTAGTTACCAAACATCAATTATAGCTCAAAAATTTTCAAATTACCATAGAAATATTGGCAGATTAGTGGTTGGTAGAATAGAATGGCGTAAAATAACGGATCGAAATCAAGTTTTGATTACTGGAGGATACACCTATGGCCGGAAAATATTTTGAGGACCTTGAAATTGGGGCAGTGCGGAGACATTCAACCGGAAGTGGGGTGGAATCGCCGCTTGAATCGATCGGACGCTTGCGGCGAACCGTGCTTTTTGTGCCTGGCGACAGCATACGCAAAATTAGCAAAGCGATCCAACTGGATGTGGATAGTCTTATCCTGGACCTGGAAGATGGCGTGGCCGCTAATCGTAAGGAAGAAGCACGCCGGACGGTGGTCGAGGCGTTGGATACACTCGACTTTGGCCGGCGGGAACGGCTGGTTCGCCTCAATCCCTTTGCCTCCTCCTGGCCGGATGGCCTGGAAGGTCTGCCCGCCGACGACCTCCAGGCGACGATTGAGGCTCGCCCGGATGGGTATGTTATTCCTAAAGTTGATACGCCGGAACAAATTCGGATAGTGAGCAGGTATCTCGACCAGGTGGAAGAGCAACGTGGTTGGCCTCTGAATTCGATCCGTTTACTTGTCATGATCGAAACCGCTCAGGGTATTGTCAATCTTAAGGAAATTGCCCAGGCCAGCTCCCGGCTTGACGCGTTGGTGTTTGGGGCAGAAGATTTTGCCAGCGACCTCGGGGCCAGGCGCACTCCGGCTGGCTGGGAGCTCCTTTATGCCCGCAGTGCCATTGTTACCATAGCCGCAGCCCACCGCTTACAGCCGGTTGATATGGTTTTTGTGGACCTGAACGATTTGCAGGGACTGGAAGAAGAGTGTCGCTTTGCCCGGCAATTGGGGTTCAGCGGTAAGACGATCATTCATCCTCGCCAGGTGGAGGTGGTGAACCGTGTTTTTGCGCCCTCGCCTGAAGAAATCGACTGGGCATTACGCTTATCGCAAGCCTTTGAGGCCCACCAGTCTGCCGGAACCGGCGCGTTTGATTTTGAGGGTAAGATGGTAGATTTGCCGATTATGCGGGCAGCCGAGAGGATTTTAACCAGGGCGAGACTGGCCGGGTTGTTAGAGTAGCTGCTTAATTTTCCCATTGATCAGCCCCTGCCAGGTATGGTTGAGAATTGATTCTAACCATTTTCTAATTTTTTTCCTATTAAATTTATACTTTATTGTAGTAAAATATCATCGGGCTGGTTTAAATAAGAAACGTGAAATTTTGAACATAGTTAAAGTCCGAAATTGTAAAATCCTCGCCAAATTACTCAAAGGGCGCCAGTAAGTGAACTATGAAATCAACCCGTCTTTTGATTGTCGACGACCATGTCATTGTCCGCAAGGGCATCCTGATGTTTTTGAGCACAGAGCCAACCATTGAAATTGTGGGCGAGGCGGAGAGCGGGCAAGATGCGCTCCGCCAGGCCAGGATCTCGCACCCCGACGTGGTTTTACTGGACTTGGTTATGCCTCAAGGAGATGGCTTGCCGGCAATTACCTGGCTAAAGCAGGAACTGCCCGACACTAAAATTATTATTCTAACCACCTTTGACGACGAAGGCCGGGTGAAGGCCGCCCTCAAGGCCGGCGCAAATGGCTACCTGTTAAAAGATGCCGATGGCGCTACCCTGCTGCAGGCTATCCGGTCCGTTCAAAAAGGGTGTATGCCTCTGCATCCCAGCCTGGCCAAGTATCTGTACCAAAACACACCTGAGCGTGCCTCTAATGACCATACCTACCTGACGAAGCGTGAGAAAGAAGTGCTGCAATGGGTGGCTCGCGGCTTGAGCAACAAAGAGATAGGGAAGACTCTCGGGCTGTGCGAAGGCACGATCAAAATTCACGTCAGTAATATTCTCACCAAGCTTAATATGGCCTGCCGGACTGAGGCCGCCGCCTGGGCCATCCGAGTCGGGTTAGTTTCGGAAGAGCAGAAGCAATTTAACCATTCGGCTCAGTCGGTTTTCTAGCTTTATTTTTTGCTCCTGATCCTGTTGTAGCCTCCGCTCCAGGGTCAGGAACCTTCCTATCCGGTCATTATGCGCTCGAAGACAATCAGTCTCAATCCCCGGGCGGCGGAGCCTGCCCCAATTTTTATTCGGCGAAAAAAACTATATCGTAAGTAATAGTTGGGCTATATCGAATAGGAATGGTCAACAATAGCAATATTTGGTATGCTAAAGTTGATTATTTTTGGCTAAAGTTCATTATGATATAGTCCTGAAACAAAAATGAGCCAGCACAAACAGAGCTGGCTCGCGGGGTCTAAGTCAAAAACGACGTCAGCAGATTTACTGGCACTAAATCTGCCGATGACAGCGCCAGGCAGGGTTATCACAACCCTGCCCTGGTTCGCTTTTGTTTTTAACCCAGCCATTATTAATTTTACCTTCAGGGAAGGCTCATGTCAACCCAGGGTGAAGCGGACAATATCTGGCAGAATGAGCTACTAACGGTTAGAGAGGTGGCTACCTATTTGCGGGTAGGCCGAGTGACCGTTTGGCGTTGGTGCCAGGAAGGCACCCTACCGGCCTCCCGCCTCGGTCGAAGTTGGCGGATTCACCGCCATGACCTCACCTGCTTTTTGGAGAAGCGCCATCTACTCCGCTTGGACCCAAGCCATCACGACCTGCTGGCTGAAAATCAGGCTCAAAACTTTCCCTTAGCTGTTGTCGATGTCTCATCCATAACGATACCCGTTCCATCCCCTCAAGATGAGGATGATAACCGCCTCTTTTAATAGTGAAGACCTGGAGAGTTAGAGATGGAACAGTGGTATACCCTGCACACAAAACCTAATGCCGAATATCGGGTCATGGCGACCTTGCAACGGCGGGCCATAGAAACTTATCTCCCGGAGATTTTGACTTGCCCCCGCCCTAAAGAAAAACGCAAACAGCCTTTTTTCCACTGCTATCTCTTTGCCAAAATTGATCTTGAGCAGGTAGGTTTTTCGGCCGTGCAATGGACCCCGGGCTTGCTGCGGATTGTAGCTTTTGACGAGCAGCCGGCCGCCTTGCCCGATGAGGTCATTGAGTTGATTCGGGCAAAGGTAGAAAGTTTAACTGCCGCCGGCGGTCTACCCCGCCACAATCTCAAACCGGGAGATACAGTACGGATCAAAGAGGGGCCTTTTCAAAATATGTTGGCCGTCTTTGATGGCCCGATCACTCCGGCCGAGCGGGTGCAGGTGCTGTTGGAGATTTTGGGTTACGCTCGCCGGGTTAAGGTGGCCGTCGCCGACCTGGAAAAGACAAACGCCCAGATTCCACCGGCCGCGCCCAAACGGCCTCGCCGCACCCGAGGCCGGGGCCGGCGGATAACGACCGCGAACAAAATTGACAATTGTCAATTGTCAATTAACACCTTCTCTCCGTTGTAGCCACTGCTCCGGAGAGCAGCATAACCCTCACTTTCACCGTCCGCCTGGAACCTCTCCAGGGGACGGCGGAGCTTGCCTGCTAAACAAAACGGAGTTTAACCCAATTCTGACCCGGAATTCAATTCTGGTTTCATTATCAACCTTAACCCCGGCTTTTATGCTGGCCGGCCTTTTTCTGCTCACCGCCCTGGTGGGGGTGTGGGCCGCCTATGATCGGGCGGCGGCTTGGTTCCGGTTTGGGCTGATTAGCGGGGGGGTGATGGTAGCCCTGGGTGCAGCCTGGGCCGGACAACGCGGGGGCGAACGCGACCTCGGGACTATTGGCCTGGCCAGCACCGTGCTGGCGGCAGCCATCGGAACCTATTTTTTGCTGAGGTATGATTGGACGAGCACCAAACAGGTGAAATTTTTAGCCCTGCAGCAACTTGGCCTCTGGCTGCAATCTCACCGGCCGGGTATAGCCCCGGCCATAGACCTGAACCCTAACCTGATTGCCGGCAGCCTGGTATTGGCCCTGCCGTTGGGCCTGGGAGGTGTGGCCTGGGGCTGGATGCGCCGTTACCGCCGGGCAGCCATCGTAGGGGCCTCGGCGCTCTGCCTGGGCTTGGCCGCCCTGGTCTTGACTGCCTCTCGCGGGGCCTGGCTTGGACTCGCTGCGGGCCTGCTAACGGCAAGCTGCCTGGAAGGGCGCAGTTATTTGGCCCGCCGGCCTTTAGTGCGCCGGTTGGCCGATGGTCTACTTATGGGCCTGCTGTTGGCCGGTTTGATTGGCTTCAGCCTGGCCTTGACCTGGCCCAACCTGGAGCCGTGGCTCGACACCCTGCCGCGAGGCGCGACCGTCATCTCCCGCCTCAAGCTCTGGCGAGACTCGCTCACCCTCATCGGCGATTATCCCTTTACCGGCAGCGGCCTGGGCAGCACCGAGATGGTTTATTCCAGCTACGTATTATTACTGCACGTCGGTTTCATTGACCGGCACGTGCATAACCTGCTCTTGCAAATTGCGGTCGAACAGGGCCTGCCCGGACTGGTCATCTTTCTGGGATTGTTAGGGCTGGCGCTGGGGGAGTTGGTGCGCTGGTATCGCCGGGGGGATGGCGTGGACACGTTGCGCTGGGCCGCGACTGCGGCCGTCATCGCCCTGTTAGGACAAGGGCTGGGTGAAGCGGGCAACTACAACGGCCCGCCAGTGCTCATCGGATTTTTGCCCCTCGGTTTTGCTTTGGGGTGTGTCCGACAGCGAGTGTCGAAAGAACCACCGCCCATCCTTACCCGTTACGCCCGCCTGGTTCGCCCGATCTTGGGACTGGCGGCAGGTCTGGTCCTGGCTCTCCTGCTCCTGCCCGCCTCGCGGGCCGTTTTCCAGGCCAACCTGGGCGCAGTGGCCCAGACCCGGGCCGAACTTTCGGTCTACCATTGGCCGGAGTGGCCTATTCAGGATGCAGTCCGGCGTTCCTCGCCGGTCAATCTTGCCCCGGCTGTCACCCACTACCGGGCCGCCCTGGCCCTCGACCCGGCCAATGCCGCCGCCAACCGGCGCCTGGGGCAAATCGAGCTATCGTTGGGCCAATACCCGGCAGCCCGGCAGCACCTGGCCGCCGCCTACGCCGCCGCCCCCAACCAGCGCGCCACCCGGCAACTGCTGGGCGAGGCGTATGCCCTGGCAGGAGATATCGAGCAGGCCGCGGCCTTATGGCAAACCATAGATGTGAGCCAGGGGCAACTGAAACTGCGGCAGGACTGGTATGTTTCTGTGGGCGAAGCCGAGCAAGGAAATCAACTGGAAAAAGTAGCCGCCAAGCTTATCAGGAAATGAAAGCCGAGTACCCCATCATTGCCGTTCACACTAAATGTGAACTATTGGATATACTCAAAAGCCTAATGCTCCGTTTGCTGATGATCGCCTTTAGCCTGGCAATTACGCTTGTCTTACTTGAGATTGCCGCACGTCTCATTCCCCTCTGGCCCGACCAAATCTCAGATTTTGACCCAGAACTTGGCTTTGCCCACATTCCAGGAGCAAAAGGGTGGTGGGTTAACATCAATTGGCCCTTTGAATTTCGCACCTACGTTAGCATTAGTTCGCAAGGGTTGCATGACCGGGAGTTCGATGCTGTAAAACCGGCGGGAGTTAAGCGTATTCTACTGTTGGGTGACTCGCTAGTTGATGGCGTTGAAGTCCCGTTCGAAGAGACATCTGCAAAACAGTTGGAACGTCTGCTTCGTGAAGCCGGGCAAAACGTTGAGGTCATCAACGGCGGTCATTATGGTTATGGCACCGATCAAGAATTACTTTTCTACCATCATCGTGGCCGTCAATTCCACCCTGACATTGTCATGCTCTATTTTATGACCAACGATGTTGAGAGCAATCTCTCGGCGGAGACCCTGGGCCCCAAGCCATTTTTTGAACTTGGTCCGGACGGCGGTTTACAACTGAAGAACTTTCCGGTAGCAGCACCCGTACCACCAAACTCCGGCGAATTGTCCTTGCTAAAACGTACCAAACAAATGCTCTACACCTATTCGAAGGTGTACCGCTTTACCGCCTATCACGTCAACCAGGACCTGCCGGCATTGCGGAGTTTTCTTGTAGACCTCGGCATGATTGATCAAACTGGCGAAGCTGTATTCCCGATACCTAATGAACCAAATACGAATGATTGTTCTGAACCAGGCTGGATGGTGACCAGAGCGCTTATTTTGCAGCTTCGAGAAGAGGTAATAAGTTCTGGAGCCAAGTTCGTTATGGTTAGCATACCCGATTTCGGACAGTTTGCTCCAGGTGCGGGAACGCCACCTCATGATGATACCAAGTGGCATAACTGTACAGAGAATCTCTGCGTTGGGTCAGACCTACAATGCCCGGATTTGTTCCCGGTGTTCCGCTCTATGACTGAGCAGCATCAATATAAATCACTTTTCTACCCCCGTGATGGCCATCCTACTGCCGAAGGTCACCGGCATATTGCAGAAGCCCTGTATGATTATCTATCAATGGACCTTCCGTGATTTGAGCCTATATCATTGGCCGACAAGGAAGGGTAAGAAAAATGTCAATCAATAAAAGCCAAATTTTTTCACGCCGCCGCTTATTAAAAGCACTGGCCGCGGTAATTAGCGCCGTTGGCCTCAATAAGCTGTTGGGATTATCCCCCCTGCAAGGAGCAGCCCAGGAAATGGATGAATCCATCTATTTGCCTGTCATCCTCAAAGGAGGGAATGTAGTCCCAACTCCAACCCCAACCCCGACCCCGCCACCGCCTACTACCGGCAAGGTTGTCCACATTCACAGCGAGGAAGCGACCCATTGGAACGGCGAAACTGACTATTGGAACCATGTTAATCAGGGTGTGGTGAACGAGATGGTAGATCAGGGGGTGATGGCGTTGACCGGTACCTCAACCGTAGCGGATGCTTGGCGGACGCTGTTGCCGAATTATCAAAATGGACAGGGGATTGCTATCAAGGTGAACTTTAACAATTCAACGGCCTGTGATGATACGGATGGTCAAATCGATGCCTTGATTCAGCCGGTTAATGCCGTCGTCCGTGGTCTAAAGCAAATTGATGTGGTTGAAGCGGATATTTGGGTTTATGACGCTATTCGGTGGATACCAAGTCGTTTCATTACTGGGAGCCTATACAGTAATGTGCGCTTTTTTGATAAGTTTTGTCGTGAGAAGGCGGGGTTTTCAAGCAATGATCCTAATGCCTATGTTACCTTTCACCCTCCTGCCGGTATCCCGAACCCACCCGCAATCAGGATTACTGACGTCGTTATCAAGGCTAGCTATCTAATCAACATGCCTATTATGAAGCCTCATGGCCTTCCAGGTGTGACATTGTCATTCAAGAACCACTTTGGAACCATTGAGACTCCTTTTATGCTGCATGATTATGTTAAATTAAGCTCCCCATACTTTAGAACAAACTACAGTGCATTCGTAGATATTTATCAGAATCCTCACATTGCAAACAAAACAATCCTGACCATTGGTGATGGACTACTTGCCGCCAAAATATTCAATGCCCCGCCATCACTATGGACAACATTCGGAAATCATGTACCCAACAGCTTATTTGTTTCGACCGATCCAGTGGCCATGGACTGTGTTATGTGCGATTTCCTGGCCGCCGAAAGTACGATACCTGCTGAGGCCGATAATTACCTTCGCGTGGCCAGCAATATTGGTTTAGGTGTTTTTGAACGCGGCGATCCCTGGGGCAGTGGTTATACCCAAATAGACTACGAAAAAATTAAACTTTAATTACATTAAAGGCTTTGATGATCAAGCAGTTATTTTTATTAAACGGGTTGGCTATTGTTGCCGTAGTTTGGGCTCATGCTACCCAATGGGTATTCTGCGCTATGTTTTGGTGGACAAATCGTTATCGGCCAGTTACTGTCCCCAATTATGATCAACTCGGCAACTTGGCTTATTACGGTGTGGTTATTGCCCAGAAATTGTGTGTCTTTGCCATTCCGGCCTTTTTGTTCGTCTCAGGATTCTTTATCGCTTATGCTGCTCGAGGCCAGTCTAACCTAAGTTGGAAGATAGTAAGAGTGAGGATCGGACATCTTTTGGTACCCTATCTCATCTGGACCGTAGTGATATTTATAGGAGATTTCCTTCAAGGTACCATCTACACTCCTGTTGAGTATCTAAGACGATTGGCTTTTGGCGAAGCGGTTCCTGCATATTATTACGTATTTCTTCTCTGCCAATTATATGTGCTTTCACCACTGCTAGTTCCAATCGCTAGGGCTAGAGGGTGGCAGTTATTATTTATTTCTGCGCTAGTTCTGCTAGGGGTAATAAGCTTGTTTTATTTGAAACTTTACCAAGAACTTTCTGGAACGGATATACCCCTGGTCGATCGAATGATAGAGCTACTGCCAAACCAATCATTCGCCAGGTTTATATTTTTCTTTGTAGCCGGCATTGTTTTCGGCTTTCACCTTGAACGAATCAAGCCGAAGCTAATCCTATTCAAGTGGAAACTGCTTGCTGTCATGGTCCTATTGGCCCCGCTGGCCACTCTGGAAACGGAGCTAATCTTTCGTTCAACCGGGATGGATTGGCGCAACGGTGTCTTTACTATTACAGGCAGTCTGTATGCAATCACATTTATCTTGGTCTTTCTAGCATTCGATAAACTTTCTTTACCCTATTCAAAGCTTATCTATGAACTTGGGCGCGCCTCATTTGGCATCTATTTGCTTCATACCACCGCGTTAGAGTTTTTCGCCAGAGCTATCCAAAAGTTTCTACCTGGGATCTTGGCTTACCAAAACCTATTCCAGGTGTTTCTCACTATTTTGTCTGTAGCAGGGGTATGGCTGTTCATGATGGTCGTGGCCAAATCCCCAGTACGAAAGTCTTACCGTTACTTGTTTGGCTGATCAAAATGCTCCTCATCATATCACGGCCTATCAAGTTCAAATAGGGTAATTATCAATGCATACCACTAATCGAAAAACTGCTGTCCGTTTCAAGTCAATCGTGGTCACAGGCAGCTTAGTCGTACTCTTGGCTTTTCTGGCTCTGTTAACTACGCGCCTCATCACTGGTCGAAGTTTGGGCATATGGAGCTTTGCTTCATCCGGAATCAAAAATATCTCAAACCAGGGTTGGGCAATCTTCGATAGCCACTCCGTTTCTAGTTATAGTTATGGTGACTTTACCAATATAATCTTCCTTCATCACTCCACAGGTGGTAACCTAATTCAGCGGGGGAAGGTTAGAGAGAAATTGGCCGAGGTCGGCTATAATTTTTGGGATCACGGTTATAACGATCAAGGGCTCAGGCGTCCAAACGGAAACTTCACCGGCTATAATTACAATATCCCTGGCGATAATACGGACCCCGATGGCCTAAGTAGAATCTTCACCCAGCCAGTATACGATCTTCCCTTAAATACGTTGAGTGGACTTCTGCAGCACGAGGTAGTTGCCTTTAAATCCTGCTTCCCGGTCAGCAACATCACTAATGACTTACAATTGGAGCAATATAAGTCCTATTACTTAATCATACGTAATGTGATGGACCAGCACCCCAACCGATTATTCATTGTGATAACCCCACCACCTCTTAATCCAGCATCAACGGATGCCAAGGCAGCCGCCCGAGCCAGAGCATTTGCCAACTGGCTCAAATCTGATGAGTATTTAGCAGATCATCCCAACATATTTACTTTTGACTTCTTTGGCCACTTGGCTGAAGATGACCCTTCATCACCTGATTATAATATGCTACGCCAGATTTATCGAGAAGGTTCGGATTCTCATCCCAATCAGATAGCTAATGAGAAAATTGGTCCGCTTTTTGCCGAGTTTATCATTGATACTGTTCAGAGCCATCGTTCAACTTACTGATGCAACCTGAAGAAAAGCCCAAGATCAAAACAGAAAAGTTATCGCCAGTAAAGCAACTTAACAGAGTCCTACTCCGGGCCATTTACTTATTGTCCGCTTCTATGTTCCTTTGGCTATGGTACCATTTTTTTCCAATGTCAGCGGTGGGACAAGCAAATACTGTAATTTGGTCCAAGCCAACCAATCTATCACACTCACCTCAGTACTCGGCGCATCCTGCTATTGAGACCGATAACTATGGTTACGTGCATGTGTTTTGGAGTGAGGAGGTAGGTGGTGAGCCGTATGACCCAGAAAACCCTGGCCTTGGTAATTCCATCCTCTATACCCGTTGGGATGGTGTCTTCTGGACACTACCCGTAGATATATTTTTTGTATCTGACGAGGTTGTTGCTGAGAATATCGCGGTGGATATTGATAGCGAAAGTAGGTTACACGTTGTCTGGATAGGGGATTCAAATTTCTATTATAGTAATGCCTTGTCATGGCAGGCTGACTCTGCCCATGCTTGGTGTAAACCAGTGGTGATAGCCACAGATAATGCTCGCTCCCGCTGGGAAACGGATATTGTAGCCGATACTACTGGAAAGCTTCATATAGTTTATGCCACCCGTGGGGCTGAAGCTGGTATCTACCATATTCGGTCCCAAGACGGCGGTTCTAATTGGGGGATAGCAACTAAACTATCCAAGCCTCTTGATCGTCTTGAAACAAGCTTTTCTAATGTAAAAATAATTACCGATGACAGCGGTCGTCTCCATACGGTCTGGCAAACAAATCAGAAAGAAGGTTACGGCCAGGCAGTGTATTACTCCCGTAGTACAGATGGAGGTGAAAGTTGGAGTCCACCGCTACAACTCAAATATCGTGAACAAGGCGAGGTTTTTGTTGACTGGCCTTACCTCACCTTTAAAGGTGGGGACGAACTTCATTTAATCTACACAAATGGATCCAACCAAGGGCGAGCTTACCGTATCTCTACAGATGGGGGGCAGACCTGGGACAAGCCATATGATGTAATTACCGAAATGGAAGGGATCAATGGGTATGTTATCCCGCTTGTCGATGGTTCAGGGCAAATGCATCTAGTTGTCAATATGCGTACCAGAACGGATCAGGTTGTCGGGATCTATTATACCCAGTGGCTGGACGGAAACTGGTCGCCGGTCATACCGGTGGATATATCCAGTCAAAGTGCGCTTGCGGCGCACTACGCAGCCGCAGACGTACGGCTGGGCAACGAGTTGCATGTGGTCTGGACAGAGATTAATACTAGCGAAATATGGCACATCTACGGCAAAGTGCCTTTAGCATATCAAATCCCTCCCCTTTTTGTGCCGTCTTCCGAGCTACCTACCACGTCTATTGTTTTGCCGCCAACACCCATCCCCACACCCTTGCAGTCCCCGATATCTGTTCCTGAACCTGCCAGAAAACCTGAGACTTCAGATTTATCTGCTTCGACAGTCTCTTCTTTGATACCTAATCCTATGGTAATCAGCCTGGGAACTTCTCTTGTGTTGGTCGTTGTTGTGGCGCTTTGGACCCGAATACGTCACCAGTGAGCTTGGCTCTCTTTTGTAGATAAATCAATCAAATGAATTATCTCTCTATTCTATACCAATATCGAGACTTGCTGTGGTTGTGGACTGCCCGTGAAGTACGGGTGCGTTACAAGCAGTCTTTGTTAGGAGTCGCCTGGGCTGTTTTGCAACCCTTAGCATTGACCATGGTTTTTACGTTTGTCTTTTCCCAACTCGTTCGGATTGACACAGGCGATATCCCGTATCCCATTTTCGCTTACGCTGCATTGGTGCCTTGGACGTTCTTTGCCACTTCGTTAGGTTTTGGGGTACCCAGCCTGGTTAATAACCTCAATTTGGTAACCAAGATTTATTTTCCTCGTGAAGTGCTGCCGTTAGCCAGTATTGGGGCCGCGTTCGTTGATTTCCTGGTAGCACTCCTTATTCTGGTTGGCTTGTTATTTATATATCGCGTTTGGCCTGGTATTTACGCCCTGTGGTTAATTCCTCTACTGATCATCCAGATCGTCTTGACTCTGGGCGTCACCCTGCTCGGTTCGGCGATAATCGTTTTTTTTCGCGACGTCCGGTTTGTAATACCATTGCTACTCCAAGTCTGGATGTATGCTTCCCCTATCGTCTATCCGGTTGAGTTAATCCCTAAACACCTTCAGCCTTTCTACTACCTGAATCCAATGGCCGGCATCATTGATGGATATCGCCGTACCCTGGTAATGGATGAAGCCCCACAGATGCATGCTCTCTTGCTGGCCGCGCTTATGTCTTTGTTACTACTATTGTTAAGTTACACGCTCTTTAAGCGTGCTGAGTCCTTCTTTGCAGATTTGATATGAATAAACAACCTGCCAAAGGCACCGTTGAGTTTGAACACGTCTCGAAACGCTATCGTCTGGATACATTCGGGAGTTTGCGTAACACTGTGTCAGCCCTATTTTCCAGGAATGGCAACTCAAATGAGGGGCGTCGAACGATATGGGCCCTACGTGATGTCAGTTTTCGAATAGCGCCTGGACAATCGCTGGGTTTGATTGGACCTAATGGCTCCGGTAAGACAACCACCTTAAAGCTGCTGTCTAATATTACCAAATCCACTACCGGGCAGATTACAGTAACAGGGCGTACCTCTGCCTTGATTGAATTAGGCGCTGGCTTTCATCCTGAACTGAGCGGGCGGGAGAATATTTATCTCAACGGCGCCATCTTGGGCCTCAGGCGGCATGAGATTACCCACAAACTGGATGCCATTATTGCCTTCGCGGAATTAGAACGTTTCATTGATATGCCGGTAAAACGCTACTCTTCAGGTATGTACGTTCGCCTAGGTTTTGCCGTAGCAGCGCATGTAGAGCCTGATATCCTGCTAGTGGACGAGGTTTTGGCGGTAGGTGATTCCAGCTTTCGCGTCCGTTGCATTGAATACATGCGAAAACTGCGACGACAAGGAACCACTGTGGTTTTTATCTCTCACAATATGCATCTAGTCCGCCAAACGTGTGATTCGGTGTTACTATTAGCGAAAGGGCAAATCTGTGCAGAGGGTGAACCTTCTACGGTCATTGCTGAATATGAGCGATTGTTACGAAGTCGTGATTCTGGTTTAGAAGCTCACGATGAATGTAATCAAACCATCTTTGACTCTCAAGGGGACCTGATTTTGACGGCAGTTGAGATTACATCGTCAACGCAAAGCCGGCCAAGAGGTCTGGCCAGTTGTCTGCCGGCAAAGTTATGCATCTACTATAAAGCTGGATCACCGCAGGAGATTGGCCGGATCGATATTAAGGTAATTCGAGATGACGGTACTCTCTGTAGCACGATTGACTCTGTTGGGACTGCCGACCCCAGTCTCCATCTCCATAAACTCTCCGGAAATGGTGTGATCGAAGTTAGTTACGAACCTTTGCAGCTTACAACTGGGAAATACTTTGTTTTAGTTCAAATCACAGACCCCGGCGATGGTATCATCATCGCTTCCGGTCAGTCCAACCCCTTTTACGTATATGAAGACTATATGCTTCCTGGGCCAGGTATTTATATTCCTCTGGTTCGGTGGTCAAAACGTACTTTGGAGTCTTGAAAGCCAATGGACCTCAATTGTATCAACATCGGGGTATTGGGATGGTGGCATCATAACAATCAGGGTGACGTAAGGATTTTGCAAAATATGACCCGAGCCCTAGCTCCGCTTCGAGTTGTGCCCATCGATCTGCCCTTCCCATTCAGTGAGGGCTGGCTTCAACGGTTAAACCTCCTGGATTTTCTGATCGTAGGGGGAGGAGGGTTATTTCAAGACACGCCACCTCAGCCCTTAGACACCTTTACCAAGTGGGGCGGACAGCTTGGGACACCATTTGGAATAGCAGGTGTTGGGGTTGACAAGGTCTTGTCGGAGTACCGAGATTTAATGTCGGCTATAGTGGAACAGGCCCAATTCTTTTACGTTCGAGATGAGGTTAGCCGGCAGTTTCTTGACTCTTCTAAGGTGCAAGTAGCACCCGATCTGAGTTTCTTGTATCCTCTTAATAGCAACACCCACTGCCCGGCCTCGTTCCAGCACAACCCTGTATGTGGTTTTAATCTCCGGCGCGTACCTGGCCTGGACACGAACCAGTGGATTAAGGTATTGCGCGGCTTACCTGTGCGCTTGCAGGGTATCCCCTTGTCCACATATTCAACCTGGCAAGAAGTACAAATCTTGCGGCGACTCGATGAAACATGTGCCACAGCTTTCGACCCTGGCCTGTATAAAGGACTGGATCTGATGATCGGCACGGCATTTCATTCCATACTATTTGCCATTCAAACAGCAGTACCGGTTATCGCTATTGCTTATGCTCCTAAGGTACGACGTTTAATGACAGAAGTGGGTCTGGGTAGCTACATTCTTGAACCTGATGAATGGTGCCGATTACCGGAACTGGTCGAGCGGGTACTCGATGAGCGCAATCAGTTGGGGAAAACTTTAAAGGAGATCACAGTTACCCAATCCGAAGCGGCTTGGCAAGCCATATCGGATATCAAAAAGAAGATCGAACAAACTGCGTGCCCTAAAGTCCGATCTGGTTCCCGAGTCAGCATAGTTGTAGTAGGAGACACCTCAAATACTGCTAATCAAAATACATTGGCATCTTGTCTCAATCAAACTTATCCAAACGTTGAGATAATATTCGTTGGTGATGAGACTCACCTTCATCTCGAACCTCTTTCCTCTTTACAAAAAGTAATCATTGTGCCTGATAGTCTGGATAAGAGTCTAGGTGAGCGTCTCAACCGCGCCTTTGCCCACACGTCTGGCGAGTACCGAACCTGGACGAAAGCCGGCAACATCTACGCTCCTGATGCAATCAACTGCATGGTGGATCGTTTGCGAGGTGATGCCTCCTGTGAGGTGGTATTCACCGACTACTACACAATAAATGGAACGGATCGTATTACTGGCGTTCATTTTGTTGACAAAGCACTTAAGCTCATTCGTAGGGATGTAGTTGGGCCTTGCTTTCTGTACCGTAACAAAATCGCCGAAACCATTGGACCTTTTATAACCGATACCCCCTTGGTTGCTTATAATTATTGGCTACGCGCTCATCAGGTTTGTAGTTTACAACCACTGCACACGCGATTGTTCTATGCCACAGTACCCAATGAGGGAATCAATAATCGTCAACTAGAAAGGGAAACACGGCATCAGTGGCGGTCAACCAGGGCGTGGCCACTGCGAATGTTCTGGTACATAGTGGACTCTGATTTAGTAGAAAATTTAATCATATATCCACTTCTCGTTACTCTGCGTAAATTAAAAGCATTCTATCACCGGTTGAAGCCAAATAGACAGTGCAAAGGACTCCATTAATGAGAATCGAGAGTCTGCGATCAGAAAAAAAAGGAACTAAAGCACGTGTTGCCGCAACCGTTTTATGGGAGGATTGCAATCATCCCTCTCAGGAAATCTATTTTGAGGTCGATGAAATATTCTCCCAGGATTTATCTTGCAACCCACACGCGTTTCTATTAGCCTGTCTTTTTCCTGCTATACGTCACGGAGAAAAGAGAATAGCCATCCAGGAGGTAATCTGTCCGGAGTTGCGAACCGGGTTGTTAACGGCGATGGGATGGATTTGCCAATGGTTTGGTCCACCTCGTAAGCCAGTTCAAATTGAGGCGAAGAAGGGGATTTGTCCACCATTGGCGTGTGCCAAAGAGTATGCTGGAGCCTTTCTATCAGGGGGGATAGATTCTTTGGCTATGTTGCGGGCCAACCGGCTCGATTTTCCCCTGGATCATCCAAGGGCAATCAAGGACTGCTTGTTCGTTCATGGCTTTGATATTGGCGGCGCCGACGGAGCTGATGGCGAAATTGAGACCTTTGAACGTGCAGTTTCTTCATTATCCAAAGTGGTTAAAGACACTCAGGCTATACTAATCCCTGTGTCCACCAATATTCGACAACTTGACAATGACGTACATTTTTGGATCTATGAATTCCATGGCGCAGCTTTATCTTCTATCGCTCACGCTTTGTCGCCAAGACTCACTTCTGTATCAATCGCATCTGGTTTTGATATTCCCAATATAATACCAGCTGCTACACACCCTTTAATTGATCCAAACTATAGTAGTACAGCCCTTCGCATCCGCCACGAGGGTATCTTATTCTCAAGGTTGGAGAAGGTTGGGTTATTAGCTGACTGGGACGTTGCATTGCAAAACCTCAGAGTATGCACCATGAATCCCCCTGGTTTGTTGAACTGTGGTAAATGTGAGAAATGTATTCGGTCTATGACCGAACTTCTAGCAGTGGGGAAATTAGCCAGCGCAGGGGTCTTCCCACAAGATGACGTTTCGGAAGAGATGTTGAGCAGTATTACAATCACGGAAGCCTATCAACAACATATGTATCGAGAACTGATAGATCCCCTGAGGGGACGAGATCGGCTTGATTTGGTTGGGGTTATCGAAAAAAAATTGATGGAATTTGATAAGTATCTTGCTTGGGGGGAGGAAAGGGATTGGAAGGGAGTTATCAAACGGTTCGACCGTAGGTATCTTAGGAGAAATCTTTTCAAAGTCTATAAGGCGTTCAGAGAACATAGCAGAGGGTAAAATCATCCACAGCAAAGACAAGTTATTGCTGAGGTAGAGCTAAAATGCTGCGAGTAAGTGTCATTATTCCAACTTATAATCGAGCTAATTATTTACCCCAGGCGTTACAGAGCGTATTTGACCAATCTTACACTCCCTTCGAAATTATTGTCGTTGACGATGGATCGAGTGATGACACAGCCGATGTTATACAGACTATTGGGCCAAGAATCCGTTACTTCCGGCAAGATCACACGGGCGTAGCTGCAGCCCGGAACCATGGTCTGGAAGTTGCTCAGGGTGAAATAGTTGCCTGGCTCGATGCGGATGATCTTTGGGAACCGAATTTTCTGGCAACAGTTATTCCGGTCCTTGAATCAAATAAAGAACTGGACGCAATCTATACCGGCCTTAATCGTATTGATACTTATGGAAATATCCTCCCTCAAACTACCCGGATGGTAGTACCATCTTCAGAGCTATTCTCGTCACTCCTTGAAGACTGCTTTATCCAGACATCAACTTTTGTGGCTCGTAAAAGTTGCTTTGAAAAGGTTGGCAATTTTGACCCTCGGTTTAATATTTGCGAAGACTATGATATGTTCTTGCGACTGGCCAAAGTCTGTACAATCGAAGGTATATCCCTTCCCCTGGTCAGATATCGAGTCCATCCACACAATACAGTAGGCAATATGGCGGCCTTTTGCCACTTTCGTCTTGCCTTGACACAGAAATATTTTAGTGAACCAGTAGGAGATGTACGTACCTGGTCAGATGAGAAAAAGCGTGCCCATGCATTTGCTTTTAGAGCAGTCGCCTTAAAATACATTCAAGATGGCCAATATGATCAAGGTTGGCGCTATATTAAGGATGCCATCTTGATCTGGCCTGATTTGTTGGACCGACTAGACACATATTTTGAGCTGACCTGTAGTAATCAGCCGACCGGTTACCGTGGTTGCGTAACCTCTCTAGATCTAGAAAGAAACGGCGCTGCGGTACTTATGTGGCTGGCACACCTCTTCGCTGATGCTGAGCCTCCTCTCAAAAGCATGCGCTCAAAGGCATATGGTAATGCTTACTTGGTATTAGCGATGTTGAGTGATCAAGCCAGTCAATGGATGGTAGCCCGACAATATATAGTTCAAGCACTTAAAGCCAATCCTCGTCTACTTATTTCTTGTTCTGTGTTTCGACGGCTGCTTAAACTTTATACAGGGCAAAAACTGATCAGAATCGGGCGCTATTTAGGACAGAAAGTCAGTGATTGGTTCCCTGTAAGGCAGACTTCTAATTATCCACCTGAAAAATATTAACTATGAAGAATGCGTTAGTCGTCGGTGGTAATGGCTTTATTGGATATCACCTGGTATGGGCACTTATAAACAGTAAGTGGCACGTCACGGTATATGACCAAGCTATCCAGAGCCGCTTTGTAAATTGGAGTACCCCACCAAATTATGTGCAGGGTGATCTCGATAACCGGGAGTTAGTACAAAAATGTTTATCTCAGACTGATATTGTTTTCCATTTAGCATGCACGACTATTCCCAAGACTTCTAACGACGATCCTGCATATGATGTGCAATCAAACGTAATTGCCACCATTAATATGTTGACTGAATGTGTTACCGCAAACATCCGTCGTGTCGTATTCCTGTCCTCGGGGGGGACGATCTATGGTATTCCACAACAATTACCCGTGCCAGAGGATCATCCGAGAGAGCCCATCTGTTCATACGGTGTCACCAAATTAATGATTGAACATTATCTGCATTTGTTTAAACATTTGTATGGGCTGTCTTATTGTATTATCCGACCATCTAATCCCTATGGTGAACAACAGAACTTTTTGGGTAACCAAGGGGCCATAGCTGTCTTCCTGGGCCGAATTGCTAGCGGGCAACCTATTACAATTTGGGGTGATGGCTCAGTAACGCGAGATTATATTTATGTTGGAGATCTGGCTCAAGCTTGCCTGATGGCAGCAGAGACTAATATACCTGATCTTACCATTAATATTGGCAGCGGAGAAGGTTTATCACTCAATAAGTTGCTAGAAGTTATATGTGACACCCTCGGGGTTAAGGCTCAAATTGAATACCAGGATCGGCGTTCCTTTGATGTTCCGACATTGGTTCTTGATACCAGCCGCGCTCACCAATTGTTGGGCTGGAAACCTACTATGACATTAAAATCAGGTATCAAACGAACCTGGGATTGGATTAGTCAATATTACTATCCCCTCCAATTTCCTATTAACCATCACCAAGCAGAGTATTTTTTGTCACTGTCAACCTATGCTGTGCATAATTGAGTAGAATGATGTTACCGTTGACCAAAGATTCCACCAGGCCGGGTTCAAACATCAGGACATTTTAAGACTTCCGTGTTATGAAGATACTGTTTGTCTCCAATTTTTACCCACCCTATCACTTGGGTGGATATGAAATGCTCTGCCACGAGGTAGCAACGCATTTGATAACGCGTGGACATCAAGTCACCGTCTTAACCAGCACTTATGGAATAACCAGAAGGCAAGAGGAAGCTGGAGTACATAGAATACTGAAACTTGAGAGTAATATCCATTATTACCGCCCTCAACAGGTGCTGCGATACTTCATAGACAAACAAACCAATTTTCGAGCAATTAAGAAGATAATAACAGAATCATCACCAGATGTAGTGGTTGTTTGGGGTATGTGGCATCTATCGCGTTTGGTTGCAGCATGGGTTGAGGAGTTTATCGGTTCCAAAGTAGTCTACTATCTTTCAGACCACTGGCCGGCAGAACCAAGTGCTCACCAAGCTTATTGGGATGGAACGGCCAACAGCCTGGTTGGTAAGGTTTTTAAGTCAATATTTCGAACCCCGGTGCGCCTAGCTTTGCATAAAGAATGGGAACACCCCTCTCTACGATTGGAGCATGTTATTGTCGGTTGTAAAGCAATACGTGACAAACTTCTCGACTCAGGAATCCCGGTAGGCCATGCCAAAGTCATTCACCATGGAATCGACCCTTTTCCCTATCAACAAGCAACGCTGCATCATCACCAACCCTCAGTGACTCTACGTGTTGTATTTGTCACACAAGGGCGTTCATACCGCCATAGAAGCGATTGGCCTTCTCGCTCAAAATAACATATCTGTTCCCGTAAGCCTAACCGTGTTGGGAGCTGGACACCCTGAATACGAGGAACAATTGCATCGATTGGTAAAACAATGGCATTTAGATGGCTTAGTTTTGTTTCACCACCCGATCCCACGTTTGCAACTGCCCGCATTCCTTACCCACTTTGATGTTTTGGTGATGCCATCAGTTTATGAAGAGCCACTGGCGCGTATTTCTCAAGAAGCAATGGCAGCTCACCTGGTGCTTGTCGCTACATTGACTGGTGGCACTAAAGAAATACTTGTCGATAGCGAGAATGGTTTAGTTTTTGAACCGGAAGATGCTACAGACCTTGCAACGAAGTTGCGACGTTTGACTGAAGAAGCAGATCTTCGACGAAAGTTGACCATAGGAGGTTGGCAAACTGTAACCGAGCGTTTTACAGTCTTTCGGATGATAGACGAACTAGAGACCTATCTTGCTAAAGTAGCTGTACAATGATACCCGCGGGGATATATTATGAGAATCCTTTTTCTGACAAACTATTATCCACCCTGCCAATATGGTTGGGGCTATATGCAGTTATGCGAGGAAGTAGTTAACGGTTTATCTGCTAAAGGACATACCGTCATCGTACTAACCAGCACCTACCGCCACGGAGATGAAGTTCCTCGTACCTATCCAGTTCATCGCCTTCTACATATTGAGCCCGACTGGCACAACGGAAGGTCGGCTGCCTGGCAATTTTTTATGGGTCGCCGCCAGCGAGAAAAGCAGGCTATAACTCACTTACGCCAGCTTGTGGCAGAGTTTTGTCCAGAAATAATTTTCGTCTGGCACGCCATCGGTTTACCAAGGCTTCTGTTGCAAACCGCCGAACAAATACCCGGCATAACCGTAGCTTATTATCTGGCCGGCTACTTGCCCGAACTACGAGATGAGTACATCACCTACTGGCAGGCTGAATCTGTACGGCCAATAGCAAGATTGCTAAAGTGTGCGTTGGCCAAATTAGCTTTGCGGTTATTAGAACGAGAGGGTAAACCGGTTGATTTGAAATATAAAAATGTAATTTGTGTTAGCGACTATGTTCGCAGCCGGTTACTTTCCAAAGGTCTGATTTCTAAAGAGACAGTAGTCATTCACAACGGTGTGGATTGTTCACTTTTCGTTCCAAATGGACATAATGGGGCAGGGGCCGAATTGGGGAGTTTACACTGCCTGGTTGCCGGTCACATAAAACCGGAAAAAGGAGTTCACACTGTAATAGAGGCGCTAGGTTGTTTGAAAGCGCAAAATAACGCTAACAAGGTCACTTTAACCATCTTGGGGGATGGGCCACCAGACTACCTCGATTCTCTACAAAGGAAGGTATTAGCTAATCATCTACAGGATATCGTTAGTTTTCTTCAGGCAGTCCCCCGAGAACAAATGCCTGGAGTCCTGGGTCATTATAATACCCTCATTTTACCCTCAGAATACGACGAACCGTTGGCACGTGCAATGCAAGAAGCTATGGCTATGGGTTTACTGGTGATTGGTACAACCACCGGCGGTAGTGGAGAATTGCTGGTTCATCAGAAGACCGGATTGGTTTTCGAAGCCGGAAATCCACAGTCCTTGGCGATGCAGCTTTCTTGGGCAATGAAAGAACCAGAACTAATAGCTGGATTGGTCCAGGCAGGACGGCGAGAGATCGAAAAGAATTTTAATATTCAGGGTACGGTTGAGCGAGTCGAAGACTATTTGTTGTGCTTACTTAAGTATTAAAGGAAGTTATACGATGAGCCAACATCCTCTCCTAAGTGTTCTTATCCCTACCTATAATCGTAAGGAATCACTTATATGTACATTGGAGAGTCTAAAAAAGCAAAACTTATTACCAGAACTTTACGAAATCGTTATCATTGATGATGGCAGCCAAGACGGCACCCGAGAAATTGCCAGTGTTTCTTTTCCCTTTTCCTTGCGTTATGTCTTTCAGGGTAATAATGGTGCTGTGCAAGCGCGTAATTTGGGTGCTCAAGTAACTACAGCTAGGTATTTGGTCTTGATGGACGACGATATCACTCTTGACCCAAACTGTCTAAGTGCTTTTCTGACCGATCTGCAATCACGTCAACGCGCTATACTTGTAGGTAGCTTGCAATCGGTAATGCCGCAACCATCACAACCCTTTCATAATCTTTTTCCACTGATACTTCCAACACAGCAAACTTTGTCAGATGACGGCGAAATTCCATTTATCGAGTGTCTGAGCGGTTTTATGGCTATTAGAAGAGCTGATTATTTTGCCATAGGGATGATGCAAGGTTTGAACCAGCGTGGGGCTAATCCCTGGTGTGACGTAGAATTTGCTTACCGGGCTCATCAGCAGGGATATACCATATATCGCTGTCAAAACGCCATCGGCTATCATTATGATAGTATGTTGCGAGATTTTACAACATTTTGTAAACGATGTGAATCCATAGGCCAACTGGGAGAGCAATTATTTCAAAAGCATCCAGGTCTACGCGAGGCAATTCCTACTCTTCGTGATAAGCAACCAGTGTCACTGTTAACTGATTCGCCCGGTGTTATTATCGGAAAAGTCCTCCGCAGACTGCTGTGGAGTCCACCTTCCGTGGCTGTTATGAAGCAGTTCAACTGGGTGCTGGAGAAGTATAAGCCTAACTCAATCCTACTTGCCTTGTTCTATCGTTGGATTATTAGCGCATACATATATAAAGGCTATCGTCAGGGATTACATGAGTTAGCCAAAGCCATGGAATGAAGCCTTTTAATTCTGTAATTTGGATTAGCAACACCAGCAAAAAATGGATGGTCAGTGCTGTTGTCCTGATATTAGCGGCTCTCTTTGGTTATAAAACTTCTCCAATTTGGCTGATTCTTCTGGCAGGGGGCATTGGGGGTGCTATTTTGATTCAATGGCCAATATTGGGCCTCTTGGCCCTAACACCTGCTGCCCTGGTTGTCCGCATGGAAATCGGCACTGGTACAGCTATCACTTTGAATCCTGTCACCCTGTTACTGCCAATCTTGCTCATCGTCTGGCTGTTGGATATGGTCTATCAGCGAGGGGGGCGCTTGACGCCCTCATCCACCAATTGTCCCCTGTTTCTTTTTTTGCTGAGTGGTCTGCTCTCTTTCCTGGTAGGTAATGTTCTATGGGATTCTGCCGTACCTCGCTCAAACAGTTTTACTATAGTACAAGCGGCCCAGTGGGGCATATTCGCTTTCTCGGCCGGCGCCTATTGGTTGATGGGCAATGTGGTGCGTGATGAGCCTGGGTTGCGTCGAATGGCCTTCTCCTTTTTGGTTGTGGGGGGGGGACTGGCTATTCCGTATGTAATACCTAAAGTCGGTCCCATGTTATACTACCAAGCCCATATATTTACACTTGCTCTAAACCGTCCTCCTTTCTGGATGTTGCTGACGGCTGTAGCTGGCGGGCAGTTACTATTCAATCGGGAACTCTCTGCTGGTTGGCGGTTTTTCTTACTGTCAATTCTGGGAGCAGAATTAGTTTTTGCTCTTTACTGGAATCAAGAATCGGCATCCACGTGGATAGGCATAGCTACTGTGGGGGGGGTATTAGCCTGGCTACGCTGGCCGCAGATGAGACGATTAGTAATAGTAGTTTTACTGGTATTAGCAGGTACGGGCATCTTGTCCTCAACCCTCTACAGTTTTTCTGGAGGAGATGACGAGTGGGAAGAGAGCGGTGGCTCCCGTCTAACCCTCATCAATCGTGTCGTCGAAGTGACCATGCGCAACCCCATCACCGGCCTGGGGCCGGCCGCCTATCGCCCCTACGCCGCAATGAGGCCGCTGCTTTATGGGAAGGCGTTTTGGGTTGCTCCCCAAATCAACTCCCATAACAATTATATAGATCTCTTCTCGCAAGTTGGTCTGCTAGGGCTGGGGTTATTCTTTTGGTTTGCCGTCGAACTGTTCAGACTAGGCCTACGCTTGCGGACTTACTTCACTCAAGGCTTTGCGGCCGGTTACGTCAATGGTATGCTGGCAGCCTGGGCCGGGACCTTGGTGCTGATGCTGTTTGCTGACTGGATTCTGCCCTTCGTCTACAACATTGGCTTCCCCGGCTTTCAAGCCAGTGTGCTGGTCTGGCTGTTTCTGGGGGGGCTGGTGGCTTTGGAGCAAATGGCCAGGCGCGAAGTAGTGAGTTGATGGATCTATCTATCATTATAGTTAACTGGAATACACGGGAGTTTCTGGCCCGCTGCCTGGATTCGGTGTATGAAACGGTAAGCGGTATTAGGTTTGAGGTCCTTGTGGTAGACAACGCCTCTACTGATGACAGCGTCCGCATAGTCCGCCGGCAATTCCCTCACGCACATCTCATCGAGAACCGGGAAAACGCCGGTTTCGCCCGGGCCAATAACCAGGCTATCCGCTTAAGCCGAGGCCGATATATCCTTTTGCTTAACAGCGACACCGAAGTGCAGGCCGGAGCCTTAGCCAAAATGGTTGGATTTATGGCTGACCATCCTCAAGTAGGCGGTTGTGGCCCGCGCTTATTCAACGCCGATGGCAGTTTGCAAGTCTCCTGTCACCCGATGCTCACCCCCTGGCGTGAGTTCTGGCGGCTGTTGTTCCTGGAACGAATCAGCCGCCGGACCACCTACGATTTATCCGGGTGGGATTTGCAGACACCCCGAGAAGTGGAGGTCATCAAGGGGGCGTGTTTGATGCTGCGCCGCCAGGCTCTGGACCAGGTGGGCTTGCTGGATGAACAGTATTTTATGTATACCGAGGAAGTAGACCTCTGTTTTCGACTCCGCCAGGCCGGCTGGAAGTTATATTGGCTGCCGGAGGCCCGGGTAGTTCACTACGGCGAAGGGAGCAGCCGCCAGGTCGCCGAGATGATGTATATTCAGCTTTACCGCAGTAAAATCCAGTTCTATCGAAAAATTGGCGGTGAGGCCCGGGTGCGTCTTTTCAAAATCCTCCTTACCCTGGCCTATCTACCCCGCCTGCTGGTCAGCGTGATTAGCGCCCTCTTCGTCCCGGCGAGGGCTGTCCAGGCTCACCTCTATCGCCGCCTGTTGGCCGAATTGCCGAATATGTAGTGAGGGAAAAATCAAACCTATACGTCTTTGCTACGCTTTACTCTCCCCCACCTTTGGCATGCACCAATACACCGCCGACCTGGCCAACCGGATGGCCCGGGCCGGCTATGAAACGCACCTGGTCACCACGGCCCGCTATCCGCAAG
>CAZUNT010000039.1:0-40743 GCA_964622215.1 uncultured Caldilineaceae bacterium | reverse complement strand
GTCTCCAAGACCTTTAGGGTCTTCAGCCGGTAAGAAACAGCATGTTTCTTGGGAGGCTGCAACCAGAACTTTCAGTCCTTTACATTTTAGCACAACTCGGAACGACTCGGTAAACTGCTCCCTGTTTCAAGCAATCTTCACCCGCCGCAGGCGCAGACTGTTTGTCACCACTGTGACCGAGCTAAAGGCCATCGCAAACGCTGCTGCTACGGGATGCAGCTCCCGCAGATAAACCGGCAGGCCGGGGAAAAAGGCTAACGCCCCGGCGGCTACCGGGATCAAGATGACATTGTAGGCAAAGGCCCAGAATAAATTCTGTTTGATAATCTGCATCGTCGCCCGGCTGAGATGGATCGCCTTGGCCACGCCCCGCAGGTCGCCGCTCATCAGCGTTACGTCGGCGGTTTCCATGGCTACGTCCGCCCCGCTGCCGATGGCAATGCCCACGTCGGCCTGGGCCAGGGCCGGGGCATCGTTGACGCCATCGCCGACCATGCCGACCATTAGCCCTTCGGCTTGCAGCTTGGCGACATTGGCCGCTTTGTCGCCGGGCAGCACTTCGGCCAGTACCCGCTCTCGCCCTGAGCCGGTCGAAGGGTCGAGGCCGACTTCGGCGGCGATGGCCTGAGCGGTCGCCTGGTTGTCGCCGGTCATCATGACCACCTGCAAGCCCATCTTTTTGAGCGCAGCTATGGCCTCTTTGGAGCCGTCCTTAATCGTGTCGGCAATGCCCATAACGGCGGATGCCTGTCCATCAACCGCCACCCACATGGCTGTCTTGGCCTCATTCTGCAACTGCTGCACTTCCTCACTCAGGCCGTTGAGACGGATATGGCGGCTCTCCATCAACCGCGAATTGCCGATCAAGATCTTATGCCCATCAACCTCGGCCGCAATGCCATGCCCGGCGATGGCCTCAAACCTCGCCGGCTCGCTCAAAGTCAAGCCTTGCGCCTGGGCCGCCCGCACCACCGCTTCACCCAGCGGATGCTCCGAGCCGCGCTCCGCCGAAGCGGCCAGCCGTAAGATGACCGCCGACGGCTGACCGCCGACCGCCGCCCATTGACCAGTGCGCAGCCTCCCTGTGGGATTGACTATTGACCATTGACTATTGACCATTACCTCCGTCACCGCCGGTTCACCTCTGGTGATGGTGCCGGTTTTATCCAGCACTATGGCTTGCAGGGCATGTGCTCTCTCCAGGGCGGCGCTGTTTTTGAACAAGATGCCCTGGCTGGCCCCTTTCCCCATGCCGACCACAATGGCCGTGGGCGTAGCCAGTCCCAGGGCGCAGGGACAAGCGATGACCAGCACCGCCACCAGCCGCACCAGGGCTGGGGTAAAGCCCGCTCCACCGGCCCACCAGACCACGAAAGTTATGAAAGCCACGATTAACACAAAAGGTACAAAAATGGCGGAGATCTTATCGGCCAGGGCCTGAATGGGGGCTTTGGAACCCTGCGCTTCTTCCACCAACCGGATAATCTGGGCCAGGACCGTCTCGCGGCCCACCTGGGCCGCTTCGATTTTGAGCAGACCCTGTTTGTTCAGGGTGGCCCCGATAACTTTGTCGCCCGGCTTTTTGTCGACCGGCAGGCTTTCGCCGGTCAGGAGCGACTCGTCTACGGCCGAGCGGCCGCTGATGACCAGCCCATCCACCGGAATTTTTTCGCCGGGCCGGACAATCACCACATCGCCTACCGTAACCTGCTCAGCCGGGAGGTCAATTTCGACGCCGTCCCGCTCCACCCGAGCCGTTTTCGCCTGCAACCCCATCAACGCTTTGATCGCCTCGCTGGTTTTACCCTTAGCCTGAACTTCCAACAGCTTGCCTACCTTAATGAGGGTAATAATGGCCGCCGAGGTTTCAAAGAAGACATGTCCACTCAACCAACCCAGGGTAATAACAATTGAGTAAAAGTAAGCCACCGACGAACCCAGCGCCACCAGTACGTCCATATTGGCCGACCCGTTACGCAGGCTCTTGAACCCACCGACGTAATAATCCCGGCCGGTGTAGAATTGGACGGGGGTAGCCAGGAGGAGTAAGAGATAATTGACCCAGGCTTCGTGCGCCCAGTGGCCCACCAGCCCAAAATCGCGGGCCATGCTGAACAAGAACAGCGGTAGCGTGAATATCACCCCCACCCACAACTTGCGGGTTTGATCTTTAATCTCCCGCTCCCGCGCCTCCCGTTCTACATCGGTATCCGCCCGGTCTCCTGCGGAACCGGCTTCTACCACACCATACCCCGCTCGCTCGATGGCGGCCACAATATCGGCCCGGCTGACTGCGCCGGGAATATATTTGACGGCCGCTTTTTCGGTGGCAAAGTTGACGGCGGCTTCGACCACGCCCGGCACTTTTTTGTTCAAGGTACGTTCGATGGTCTGGGCGCAGTTGGCGCAGGTCATGCCAATGATGGGTAGTTCCAATGTGGCGACAGGTACGTGATAGCCGGCCTTTTCCACCCGCTCGATCATCGCTTTAGGGTTGGCTACAGCGGGGTCATAGGTGACCGTAAATTTTTCACTGCCAAAGTTAACGACGGCGTCGCTGACACCCTCGACTTTTTTGGCGCTTCGTTCGACGGTAGCCACACAATTGGCGCAGGTCATGCCAATCACGGGCAGCGTCAGTTGTTTTTGTTCGGCCATAAGGAACCTCAATTCAAGGTTAAACGTTTGAACGCTGATTGACTGACAAATTTAACGTAACTACCTTGACAATGTCACATTTAAACCTACCCAGTAAGTTAGCTCACGGATTAACACGGATAAACACAGATTTTTTAAATTTTCTATTCTAATCCGTGTCGATCAGTGTTTATCCGTGAGCCATTTCCTTCAATGTGACAATGGCAAGGTAGTTATAATCTCCACCTTTAGTTTTCTGGCGGATAATTGATCTCGGCCAGCAATGCTTTGATATTATCCCACGTCTGCGGCGCTTCCCACTCGACCGTGACCGTCTTGGTGTCCTGAGAGGCGACAACCTTCTTGACGCCGGCCAGTTCACTCAGTTCACTTTGGATGGTGTGGACGCAATGTCCGCAGGAAATGTTGGGAACTTTAACTGTTTTAGTTTGCATGGTATATTTTCTCCTTAAGATTTTGAATTATATGGATGAAACATGAAATGTGATGCGTAAAAAACTTTTCACGCCTCACGTTTTATGTTTCAACTTTTCCCCCTGGCATTAAAAACTTCCATAATCTCGCCAATCACCCGCTCCCGTTCTGCCGGGTCGTCGCCGCGAATGGCGGTGGTGACGCAGGTGCGCAAATGGCGATCCAGCACCAGGCTGCTGACTTTTTGCAAGGCAGCCTGAACAGCCTCGATTTGTTTGACGATGTCAATACAATAAACGCCATCCTCCACCATTTTCTCAACGCCGCGCACATGCCCTTCAATACTTTTTAGCCGGTTGACAATTTTGCCGGTCTCTTCATCTATCATGACGTGTTATCCCTTTTTGTCTTACCACCCCCTCCCCCCTGGGAGGGGATATGCTTGCAGAGAATATACCACAGAGCAGGCGTGTATGTCAAGAGCGGCCTGTCATCTTTTTGGTTGACCTTTGTCATCCTGATTGAATTGCGCCTTTCATTTTCTAATTGTCCGGTTAAAGATGGTATAATGGTCTGGCTTATGCCATGATGCCGATTGTCAAAAAATTTTTAACTGCCTCGCTTTTCTATTTGGGAGTTGGTTTGCTGGCCCAGGCCGTGACCGTGTTTGATGCCTGGCTCGGTTTTAACCCTTTAGCCTACACGGCCGGGGTCGCCGCCGGACAAATCCTCCTGCTCGGTTGGCTCACCCAGCTTGGCCTGGCCCTGGCCTATGACCGGTGGATATTACAACCCCAACAAGTGCAGTCGCCAACCGCTACAAACCACCCCTCAAAATCGGCTGCAATGGTTTTTGGGTTGTTCAACCTCGGCCTGCCCCTGATGGTCCTGGGGCAGCCTGGATTGGCTCTGGTTGGTGGAGCCTGGCTGGGTGTTATCGCCGCTGCCGGCGGAGTCCTGTTGTTTTTGGCCGGCTTGATCTTCATCCGCGAAGCTTGGTTAGCCATGAAGAAGACCTAAAGATTGATAATTCACAATTCACAATTCACCATTCACAATTCACAATTTTTCACCTACCTCTTCTTGGTCTTGTTTTTGGTTATTCTTGTGCTCTTTTTTCCCGCTTCCAACCCACCCCGTGAAATCGAACTCGGCCCGCAGCAGACGGTTGTCACCCTCAACCCCAAAATGGGCGTCCACACCCGCCTGACCGACGAAGTTGAACCCTGGAAAATCAAGCGCACCCTGGAAATGGTACGGGAAATGGGCGCGCCCTGGCTGGTCGAATATTTCCCCTGGGCCTATCATGAGCCGGTTCCCGGCTTTTTCGATTGGTCGCACAGCGATTTGGTCATCAACCACGCCAACCGGCAGGGTTTGACCGTTATCGCCCGGCTGGGGATGACCCCGGAGTGGGCCAGGCCCCGCGACTCGGCCTCCTCTTTCCTGGCCCCGGAGCATTATGCTGATTTTGGTAATTATGTTCAGGCTTTTGTCGAACGATACGGCGACCGGGTGGCGGCTGTCGTCATCTGGAACGAGCCGAACTTGGCCCTGGAGTGGGGTTTCCGGCCCATTGACCCGGCCGGCTACAGCCAATTACTCACCATTGCTTATCAACGGGCCAAAGCTGCCAACCCCCAAGTGCTGGTGCTGGGGGGCGCGTTGGCTCCCACCCTGGCCCCTCCCGGCAGCGACCAGGCCATGAATGATTTAGATTATCTCCGCCGGATGCTCGACGCCGGTGCGGCCGGGTCGATGGACGGTCTGGCGGTGCATGCCTACGGCTGGGTTTTTCCCGCCGACGACCCCCCTGACCCGGCGGTCATCAATTTCCGGCGGGTCGAGCTGGTTCACCAACTGCTGGTTGACCACGGCTACCCCAACCTGCCGATCTACATCACCGAGGGCGGTTGGAACGATCACCCGCGCTGGACTCGCGCCGTCAAACCGGCCCAACGCATCGAGAACACCCTGCGGGCGTATGAATGGGTCAAAGTATGGCCCTGGGCCAGGCTGATGGCGGTTTGGGCCTTCCGTTACCCCTGGCCCGCCCGCACTTACCTGGATTACTTCACTTTTGTGACCCCTGAATTTGAACCCAAGCCGATTTACCTGGAAGTGCAGAAGTATAGTAGGGAGTAGGCAGTAGGGAGTAGGCAGTAGGCAGTAAGCAGTAGGGAGTAGGCAGTAGGCAGTAAGCAGTAGGGAGTAGGCAGTAGGCAGTAAACAGTAGTCAGTAGTCAGAGGGTAGAGGTGGTATTTCATATTTCACGCTTCACGTTTTACGCTTCACGTTTTACGTTTTACGCTTTACGCTTCCCGTTTTACGCTTTACGCTTCCCGTTTCCCGTTTTCCGCTTTACGCTTCCCGTTTTTCGCTTGCCGCTTTCCGCTTTCCGCTCCACGTTTTACGCTTCACGTTTTCCACTTTCCGCTTTCCGTTTCACGTTTCACGTTTCACGCAACACGCGCTATTTTGCTGCGTTTGTCTTACTTTTCTTCCTCGCGTTTGCTTTTTGGTTTCTCCTCGCGCCCCGCGACGACGGCAGCTTGGCCGAAATCCGGCGGCGAGGAACGCTGCGGGTGGGGTTGGATGCCAGTTTTCCACCTTTTGAAACGATTGACGAAACCGGCCAAATTGTAGGATTGGATGTAGATATTGCCCGGGCCATCGCCGCCGATGTGGGCGTGGAAGCCGAATTGGTCAACATTGGTTTTGACGGTCTATACGACGCTCTGCTGGCCCGCCGGGTGGATGTCATTATCTCCGGCCTGCCCTACGATCCCCGCTGGACTCAGGATGTGGCCTACACCACTAATTATTTCAATGCCGGGCAAGTGTTGGTCGTCCCGGCTGATGAACAGGTCATAACCGGGGTGGAGGATTTGGCGGGTCGTACTGTGGCCGTAGAGTGGGGCAGCCAGGCCGAGATGGAGGCGCGGCGGTTGCAGAATCTCCCCTCTCCCTCAGGGAGAGGGGATGGGGGTGAGGGTTTCATTCTCCTTCGCCAAGAAACCGCTGCTGCCGCCCTCGACGCCGTGCTGACCGGCCAGGCCGATGCCGCCATCGTGGACGCGCCCAGCGCCTTGACCTCCTCCCCAACCCTCTCCCTATCAGAGGGAGGGGGCGCTTTAACCCCCTCACAGAGAGAGGATCGGGAAGGGGACGCTCTAACTCCCTCCCCCTCGCAGGGGGAGGGTTGGGAAGGGGGTCTAAAAATCGTCACCTACCTGACCGACGAGTGGTACGCCGCTGCCGTCCACCTTCAGAGCCGGGAATTGCTGGTGGCGGTCAATCAAACGTTGGCTCGACTGGAGGAAAGCGGAGAGATGACCGAGATACAGAAACGTTGGTTTGCAAACCAATAAGAGGAACCTATTTTATAGCTTGTCCCCAAGTTGAGTATACCCTCATCATCTCAGGCACGGAAACCTATTCTTTAGCCGTAACTACTCAGCCATCAGCCCCAATGAGCCACATGACCGCTGACGGCAGATCGCCGACCGCCATAACTCGCCCTGCAATCCGCCTTTTTGGCGGTCAGGGTTGCTGAGACATAAGATTGGCTGAGTAGTTACCTTTAGCCCGTATTATGTCTCCTTGCCCTAAAATTTGGACAGACCCGAAGCTACAGGCTTATCAAGCACCTCGCGCACCTTAGCTGCCAGTGCGTCTGGCGAAAAAGGCTTGGACAGAAACTCGATCTCTGCCGCCAGTAACCCATTTCGAACCATGGTGTCATCGGTGTAGCCGGACATAAAGAGTACTTTCATCCGGGGATGGAGCGCCTTAAGCTGCTCGAACAACTCTCGGCCGTTCATCTTAGGCATGACGACATCTGTCACCAATAAATCAATCTGTCCCCGCTGCTGCTCAACGAGGAACAAAGCCTCGTCGCTCCACCGGGCTTCGAGGAGAGTGTAACCCTGGCGTAGCAGTGCCCGCTGGACCAGGCTGCGCACCATCTCATCGTCCTCAACCAGCAGGATGGTCTCATTGCCGCCCCGGATGACCGGTTGAGCCTGGGGTTGGGCCAATCTTTGAGGAGCGGTTCCGCTGGCAGGCAGATAGATCTTAAAGGTGGCGCCCTGGCTTGGTTCACTGTAAACGGTGATGTGCCCCCCACTTTGCTTGACAATACCGTAAACAGTAGCCAGCCCCAAGCCGGTGCCCTTGCCCGGCTCTTTAGTGGTGAAGAACGGCTCGAAGATGCGGGCCAGGGTTGCCTCATCCATGCCATGGCCAGTGTCGGTCACCGCCAGCATAACGCAAGGGCCGGTGGGAGCATCGAGGTGAATTTGGGCATAGCTGCCGTCCAGATCGACGTTGCGGGTCTCGATGGTCAGCTTGCCCCCGGTCGGCATAGCATCGCGAGCGTTGATCACCAGGTTCATAATGACCTGTTCGAGTTGACCGGGATCGGCGGTGACGGGCCATAACCCCGGTTGGAGTACCGTTGTCAGAGTAATATCCTCGCCGATCAGCCGCCCCAACATCTTGTGGAGATTAGCCACCAGGTCGTTCAGATCGAGGCGGGTGGGGGCCAGAATTTGTTGGCGGCTGAAGGCCAGCAGTTGCCGGGTCAAGACAGCGGCGCGTTCACTGGCCTGCCGGATGAGATCCAACTGCTCCAGCCGAGGGTCTTCGCCGGGTAGTTCGTCTTGCAGCAGGCTGATGTGTCCCTGGATCACAGTGAGCAAGTTGTTAAAGTCGTGGGCCACGCCCCCCGCCAGCCGGCCAATGCTCTCCATTTTCTGGGCCTGGCGCAACTGCTCTTCCAGCTTCGCCCGGGTTTCTTCCGCTTGCTTACGCTCGGTAATATCCTCTTTGACGGCCAGGAAGTGGGTGATGACCCCCTCCGCGTTTTTAATCGGCGAAATAGAAGCCGATTCCCAATAAAGCTCACCGTTCTTTTTCTTATTATGAAACTCACCCCGCCACTCTTTGCCGGCGGTGATCGTCTCCCATAACCGTCGGTACTCTTCGGGAGACGTATGGCCTGATTTTAGGATACGGGTGTGTTGCCCAAGCACTTCTGCCAGACTGTAACCGGTGGTCTCGGTGAACCTGGGATTGGCATATTCAATATAGCCCTGGGTATCGGTAATAATGATGGTGCTGGCGCTCTGCTCAACGGCGCGAGATAGCTTGCGCAAAGCCCCTTCTGCCCGCTGGCGCTCACGCCAATCCTCCGCCTCGTGCAACGCTCGTTTGATAGCCGGCGTCAGGCGCGACAGCTTTTGCTTGAGTACATAATCTGTCGCACCTTCTGTCAACCCTGCAATCGCCGCATCCTCGCCCATCGTGCCGGAGACGAAGATAAACGGAACATCAGGGCGTAGTTCTTGGGCCAACCGCAGGGCCGAGATGCCGTCATACATGGGCAACTGGAAATCGGCCAGGATAATATCATATCCGCCCTGCCGTAATGCTTTGTCAAATTCAGCCCGAGTTTGGACGCATGTGATCCGGCAGGTCAAATCCGCTGCCTCGAGCCTGGCCTGAACGAGTTCTGCATCGGCCGGGTCATCTTCCAGGTGCAAAATGTGAATTAATGAGTTCATCGTGATCTTCTCCTTTCACTGGCCAAGAAAGAGCGCCGGGGGTCGTGTCCCTTCACCCTACCTGGCGGTGGTTCATCGATCCCCTATGTTTAGTATACTCTCTTCATGTTTCAAACGTATTTCAAAATACTCCGGAGTTGTTTCAAAAATGTTTCAATTTTAGCATCTTCTCGTGGTATAATGGAATTGATAAAAAAAGAATCTTCCCTGGCAAGATTTAGTCCGGTCAAAAATCGGGCGCACCGAAGAGGGTGACCTTATGCCTGAGATGACAACGATAGCCATGGCAGAGTTAGCCAACCTGGGGGGGCAGGTCAAAAAGCTGACTGCTGATAAATTATTCCTTCAGTTTCAGCCTCGGACACTGGGCGGTACTCCTTGAAACCCATATTGAGCCTAAAGAAAATTGATTTTAATTCATGCATGAAAGGAGACCCAAAATGAATGACCAAGAACGGGAAACGGACCTGGGATTCACCCAAGAGATCATCCCGGAATGTCATCACTTGTGTTTGATCTATGATAGTGAGGAGCAGCGTCGAAAAATCGTTTCTGAATATTTGGCTGCCGGCCTGAAGCGGGGAGAATTCGTCCGCTACTTCTCTGACGTGACCGCCCCGGAAGATGTCCGCGCTTGGCTCTCCGAGAGCGGGATAGACCTCCCAAAAGCCGAGGCCGATGGATATTTCGATATCGTCAAAGCCGAGAACGCCTACTATCCGAGCGGGCGGTTCGTACCCCAGGAAGTGCTCGACAGTGTGGCAGCCCGCTACACTATGCTCAAAAAGACGGGCTATAGCGGCTCGCGTGTCACTGGTGAAATGACCTGGGTGCTTAGAAACATTCCCGACTCCAACCGCCTGCTGGAATATGAAATTGGTCTCAATATGATCACCGACCCTTTTCCCCACATCGGTATGTGCCAATACGACGCCCGCTTTTTTGATGGGGCCACCCTGTTCAAAGTGCTCAAGGTACATCCTTATATGATCGCACAGGGGCAGATAGTCCGGAATCCGTTTTACATGAGACCAGAAGAATTTCTAGTAGAGTTGGGCGCGAAGACCTGAGATGTTAATGGTCAGGCCAGGTCGGTGAGGTTTTCAATACCTGACCAGCCTTAAACGCGACACGCGCCGTAAACCACTATGGAATTGGCTAAGTTAGGCAAATAGATAAGGGACAGCGATGGCAGAAGTAGACCGTGAGCAAAATAATCAGGGCCAGGATTGGCAACGAACTGATGCTCGGGTTCTGGGGCAAATACTGGCTGCGCAAAACCTCTTGTTTGTTTTGCCTGACGAAGCACGGATCGCCGAGTTTTTTTCTGAGGCATTAAGTAGAGTGCCGGGCGTAACCTCTTGCTTTGTTTGTCTTGGGAATCGGTCAGCGCCAACCAGTGCAGCCAGTGAAGTTTGCAGCGAATGCGTGGCGTCACTAAAAAAGGAGGAGGGGATGGTGGTGATGCCCCTCAACTTCTCCTGCGGATTGGCGACCAGGGAGGATCTGCGCTCAATTAGGGTAGGGACGAATGAGCACACCTTCGGTTTTTTTATTTTTCAAACTGACTCGAGCGGTGTGATTGAGCCTTACTGGCCCTTTCTAAACAATCTGGCTAACTATGTCGCGCTTTCGCTGGAAAACAGGCTGCAGAAACTTCTTTTGGAGAAAGCCCGGGATGAGTTGGAAGACAAGGTTAAAAAACGCACCGAAGATCTAAGACAGATGAACGAACGTTTCTCGCTGGCCGCCCGCGCTGCCAATTTAGGAGTTTGGGACTGGGACATCCAGAAAAACGAGCTGGTCTGGGATGACAGAATGTATGAACTGTACGGTCTCAAAAGAGAAGATTTTTCTGGCGCGTATGAGGCCTGGCTGAAAGGCGTGCATCCCGACGACCGCGCCTCCAGCGATGAAATCTCGAAACAGGCGCAGCGCGGTGAACGGGCATACGATACCGAGTTTCGCGTGGTGTGGCCCGATCATAGCATCCATTATCTCAAAGCCTACGGTCAGTTTGTGAGAGATGGGGCTGGCAAGCCGTTACGTATGATAGGCATCAACTATGACATTACCGACCGCAAACGAGCCGAAGAACAAATCCGCAAACTCAATCAAGAACTCGAACAACGCGTTCTTGACCGCACCGCCCAACTGGAAGCGGCCAACAAAGAACTGGAGACCTTTTCCTACTCAGTCTCGCATGACCTGCGCGCGCCATTGCGCGCTATCAGCGGCTTTACGGCCATCCTGGCCCGCCGCCACCGCGCCAACCTCAATGATGAAGGCCAGCATTACCTGGACAATATCATGCAAGCCGGCGAACGGATGGAGCAGCTTATTGACAACCTGCTCGCCTATTCCCGGCTCGGCCGGGCGGGCGTGCAGCGTGGACCGGTACCCTTGCGCGATATCTTCACGCCGCTGGTCGAGGAATTCGCCGAGCGGCTCAAAGAAATCGACGGGACGCTCGAAATCGCGGACGACCTGCCGGCGGTCATGGGCGACAAAACCTTGCTCACCCAGATTTTTACCAATTTGCTGGATAATGCGCTGACCTATCGCCGGGCCGATGTTCCCGTGCAAGTGACCGTCACGCCTCAAACCGAAGACAAAACGGTCATCATCCGCATTTGCGACAATGGTATCGGCATTGCGCCTGAGTATTACGAAAAAATCTTTAACATCTTCCAACGCCTGCACAGCGAAGACGAATATCCCGGCACCGGTATTGGGCTGGCAACGGTGAAAAAGTCGGTTGAAATGCTGGGCGGGTGCCTGTGGGTTGAATCGGAAGTGGGGAAAGGCAGCACCTTTTTTATCAAACTGCCGAAGGAGTGAGTTATGGATAGTTCTGTTCACATCCTCCTCGTCGAGGATAATCGAATGGACGTTGAACTGACGCTGGATGCGTTTCGCGAAGCGCGGCTGATAAATCGCCGTTGAGGGAAACATGACCGAACCGATTAACATTCTGTACGTGGACGATTACCCGTTCGACCGCGAGTTGGTGCGCGATGTACTGGAAAAGGAAGACGGCGGGTTTCAGGTTATCGAGGCGGCCTCTCGCGCGGAACTCGAAGCGAGGCTCGCAGAAGGTGGCTATGACCTGGTGCTGAGCGATTTCAACATCTTGGGCTTTGAAGGCTTGCAAGTGATCGACGCCGTCCGGACCGAGAAAGGCCGTCTGCCGGTGGTCATCCTCACCGGCACCGGTTCGGAAGAGGTAGCGGTCGAAGCGATGAAACGCGGCGCGGCAGATTACGTCGTCAAGAAGCCGCAGCATATTCAGCGCTTGCCGTTGACCCTCCGCGCTGTGCTAGAACGGGTGCAGGCGGAGGAGGCGCTGAAGGAACAATACTCAACCTTACGCAGCATTATTGACAGCGCCAATGCGTTCATTTTTTCTGTAGACCGGCAATACCGGTACACCAGTTTTAACCAGGGCCATGCCGCCGTCATGAAAGCGATCTACGGCGCAGAGATCGAAATTGGCCGCAGCCTGTTGGATTATATGACCGCGATGGTGGATCGAGAGGCCGCCAGGCGTAACCTTGATCGGGCCTTAGCCGGGGAGCAACTGGTGGAGGAGGCGTATTCAGGCGAAGAACTCCGCTCGCGGCGCTATTTTCAAATCTCCCACAGTCCCATCAAAAGTGAAGAGGGACAGGTCATCGGTGTGGCGGTGCTGGTCCAAGATATGACCGAGCGCAAGCAGGCCGAGGAAGCACTGCGGGAGGGTGAAGAGAAATATCGGACCTTGATCCAGAAGATTCAGGCCGGGGTGGTGGTGCATGGAAGCGATACCGGCATATTGACCTGCAATCCTATGGCCCAAGCGTTACTGGGGCTGTCCGAAGATCAATTGCTGGGAAAAACAGCGGTTGATCCGGCCTGGTACTTTTTTAGGGAAGATGGTACGGTCATGCCCAATGCAGAATATCCGGTTAATCAGGTGTTGGCCACGCGCCAACCCTTAAGAGACTTTGTTGTGGGCGTACATCGTTCCGATAAGGATGATGATGTGTGGGTGCTGGTCAATGCTGATCCGGTTTTTGGCCAGGAGGATGAAATCACTCAGGTCATCGTGACCTTCATCAACATCACTAAACGCAAGCGGGCGGAGGCGGCGTTGCGAATTAACGAGGGGCGTTATCGTATGGCCCAAGCAATGGGACATGTCGGCAACTGGGAGTATAACCTCCAAACAACCCAGTTCTGGGGATCCGATGAAGCCAAACGTATCTATGGATTTGATCCTGAACAGCTCGATTTTTCAACGGATGAAGTCGAAAATTGCATTCCGGAAAGAGAACGAGTCCATCAGGCATTGGTTGACCTGATTGAGGCGGGCCAGGTATATAATCTTGAATTTGAAATCCTCCCCAGAAACTCCTCTGAACCCAGAATCATAGCGTCCATCGCCGAACTACAACAAGATGAACATGGCGATCCGCTGAAGGTTGTGGGGGTCATTCAAGATATTACCGACCGCAAACGCGCCGAAGAACAAATCCGCAAACTCAATCAGGAACTCGAACAGCGCGTCCTTGACCGGACCGCCCAACTGGAGGCAGCCAACAAAGAACTAGAGGCGTTTGCCTACTCCGTCTCGCACGACCTGCGCGCACCCCTGCGCCATATTGATGGCTTCCTGGAACTGCTGCAACAGAGAATTGCCGGGGCGCTCGACGAACGCAGCCGGCACTATATGACCACCATCTCCAACTCGGCCAAACGAATGGGCCAGTTGATTGACGATCTGCTGGATTTCTCTCGAATGGGACGAAATGAAATGGTTAAAATGCCGGTTGACCTGGGCGTGCTGGTCCAGGAGATCATCCGGGAATTTGCGCCGGAGATGCAAGGCCGCGCCATCCACTGGCGCATCACTGCCCTGCCCATCGTCACCGGCGACCGGGCTATGCTGCGCCTGGTGTTGACCAATCTCATCGCCAATGCCCTGAAATTCACCCGAGAGCGTCCGCAAGCGGACATCGAAATTGGCTGTCAGGCGGACGAAAAAGAGAGCATCATCTTCGTTCGCGATAACGGGGTTGGTTTTGATATGGCCTATGTCGACAAGTTGTTTGGCGTTTTTCAACGGTTACACCGGGTGGATGAATTTGAAGGCACCGGGATTGGCTTGGCCAATGTGCGCCGGATTATCCAGCGGCATGGGGGCAGAGTGTGGGCAGAGGGACAGGTCAATCAGGGCGCAGCCTTTTATTTTTCATTACCTCAAGCCTTTCAGGAGACCTCTCTATGAAAACCCTCAAACGTATTCTCCTGGTCGAAGATGATGCGCAGGATGTCGAGTTGACCCTGACCGCGCTGGAAGAATACAACCTGGCCAACGAAATTGTGGTCGCTCGTGACGGGGTGGAGGCGTTGGATTATCTCGCCCAGTGAAAGGAAAAACCCACAATGGGCCCGTTCATCCACATTCTGCACCTGGAAGATGATCCGGTCGATGCGGAACTCGTTCAGGCCAAACTTGAGGCAGCGGACCTGACTTGCCAGATCACTCGCGTCCAAACTCGGGCTGAATTTGATGACGCGCTGCGGCAGGGTGGCTATGACGTTATCCTGGCGGATTTCCATTTACCGATGTATGACGGCATCTCGGCACTGCGGCTGGCGCAAGAACTACGTCCCGATGTTCCGTTTATCTTCGTCTCCGGTGTCTTGGGTGAGGATGCAGCGATTGAAGGGTTGACCGAAGGGGCGACGGATTATGTGCTCAAGCAAAAGCTGTCACGCCTGACGCCGGCCATCAAACGAGCGTTGCACGAGGCCGAGAATTGGCGAGAACGTAAACGGACCGAAGAAGAGATGCTGCAACTCAGCCAGGAATTGTTGATTCTGAACGATATTGCCATCACCCTGAGCCGGTCAGCTCACTCAGAGACCTTGATGCAGGCCACTCTGGACAAAATAGTGGCGATTATCCCGGCTGAGGCCGGTTGGATTTATCTCCTCGATCCCGGTCAACCGGACCAACGTTTAACCCTGGCGGCTCAGTGGGGCTTGGCTCAAACGATGCTCAAAGCCGCTGCTATCTCGCCAGTCGCCGGTTTGATGGGCCAGGTTTTACAGGAGGGCCGGCCGGTGGTTGCCGCCCAGGTGTCGGCGGCCGGTTGTTTGGGAGTAGAGGAACCGGCCGGGGTCATCCGATCCGGTTGCGCCCTTATTCCCCTCAAGTCGCACGATCGAACCGTGGGTGTGCTGGGTATCTTTAATACCAGCCCGCACGAATTGACCTCGCGCGAGGTCAGCCTGCTGAGCGCGATCGGTCATCAAGTGGGCGTGGTGGTGGAGAATGTGCAGTTAACGAAAGAAGCCGCGGCCGTGACCCTGCTGCGGGAAGTCGACCGCCTGCGCTCGGAACTTATCGCCAATGTGTCGCACGAACTGCGTACCCCCCTGGGCCTCATCAAAATCTTTGCTACCTCCTTGCGCCGCAAAAACGCCAATTTTGATCCTGACACCCGCGACAAGTTCCTGCAAGGGATCGAGGAAGAAACCACCCGGCTGGAAGAAATTGTGGATAACTTGCTGGACCTGGGCCGGATTGAGCACGAGCGGCTGGGCCTGAACCGGCGACCGGCCGATTTAGTCGAGTTGGCCCGGAAGACCATCACCGCCCTGGAGCCACAACTCGGCGCCCACCGGATTGAGGTTGATTTCCCCTCCGGTTCCCTGGTGGCCGAGGTTGATCCCAAACGCCTGGAACAGGTGCTGCGGAACCTGCTGAGCAATGCCATCAAGTACTCTCCGTTGGGGAGCGTGATTAAGGTGCAAGGCAAGCGGGAACCAGGCGAGGTTTATCTGTCGGTGCAAGATGAAGGGATCGGGATTCCGGCTGAAGAGCAGGCCCGCATCTTCGAGCGGTTCTACCGGGTAGACAACGCGATGACCCGGCGGACGAGAGGAGCGGGCTTAGGGTTGGCGGTATGCCAGGGTATTGTCGAAGCGCATGGGGGGCAGATGGGAGTAAAGAGTAGCCCGGATTGCGGGAGTACCTTCTGGATCACCCTGCCTGTTAGTAGGTTGAGGCCGAAGGCTTAAGCTACTCAGGCTGCAATGTCATTAAGATAAGCCGGAGTGCAGAATTTATTCTGCCTGCCAGACTGAAGTCTGGACTCCTTAACTTAATGACATTGACTCAGGCTGGGCTTAAGCTGGGTTAGGGAGGACCTATGAAAAAGGGTAAGCAGCAGATTCTGATCGTCGATGATGAACCCAAGTATGTTTGGGCGATCCGGGTCAATTTAGAAGATGAGGGGTACGCGACGCTCACCGCCCCGGATGGGCGCACCGCACTCGAACTGGCGGTCGCGGAGTCGCCCGACCTCATCTTGTTAGACGTTCGTATGCCAGACCTGACTGGCCTGGAGGTGTGCCGGCGCATCCGTGAATTCTCGACGGTCCCGATTATTATGCTCACGGCGTTAGCCGAGGAGCGAGATAAGGTGAAAGGGCTGGATGTGGGCGCTGATGATTACATCACCAAACCCTTCAGCGCCCAGGAATTGTTGGCCCGGGTGCGGGCCGCCCTGCGGCGGGTTCAATTGGCCGAGGGGCAGCCGCTCCCCCCAGTTTTTCAAGCGGGCGACCTGCGGGTTGATTTTGGCCAGCAACGGGTGTACGTGCGCCAGCAAGAAGTCGAATTGACCTCGACGGAATACCGCCTGTTGGGCGAATTAGTCCGGCAGGCTGGCCGGGTGCTGGGGGCCGATTACCTCTTGGACCAGGTTTGGGGCGTAGGTTACGAGGGCGACACCCAGTTAGTCAGACTAGCCATATATCGCTTGCGCCAAAAAATCGAACCCGACCCCCGGCATCCCGTTTATATCGAAACCCGGCCCGGTCTTGGTTATATTTTTGTGCCGCCGGATTAACAGGGAAGGTCTTTGAGGGTCAGAGCCACACCAGAGGGGTGTGGCTCTTTTGTTTGGGTGATTAAATATCCTGATGAGTTAACCTCCGGCACTGGTTACAATCAAAGGGTTCAAAGAATTAAAACTGCCGGGTCTTCATTGTAGGATTCCGCCGGAGAAGGTTCACAAAGGCGGCTCGACCCTGGGCAAACCGGGGAAGGTAGCAAACCAGTCTACAAAAATCTCGCTCCAGCCGCCGGGAGCGTTAGGTGCAGTAGCCGGGTTGCCGAAAAAGAGGACATCGGGCGAGGCGGCGTTTTCGCCCTTGAGATACCAGTTCATGGAGCAGTCGCTCTCCGGCCACCAGCCCACCTTGTGCCCGTCAACGTACAGATGTACCGTGCCGTTGATATAGTCGGCGGTGACAGTGGTCCAGTCGTTGTGTGGCACGCTGTAGCCCGGCAGCCGGTGCAACCGCCAGAAATATTGCTCCTGGCAGCCAGGAAAGATGAATTGCCCCCGACCACTGTTAGAAGTGGTATCTTGGAGGGTATAAAACATGGCCCCGGTAAAGTAGGGAAAGTGACCGCCGTTGCTGATTTCGACGCCGTAGCCGTTGGCCGTTTGCTTGCCGCGCCAGGCATAGCGAATATTGCCCTCGTTGGGCCGCCAGTCGAAACGAGGATACATCGCCAAGCCGCCCAGTTCATCACCATCAGGCAACAAAGGGTATCCACCACGGTGGCGCAGGTATTCCGCCGGAGATTCTCGCCCTGTCTCTAATCCCCCTAGAATATCAACCGGCAGCATATCGTCAAAAATGGCCCAAACCGGCACGCCGATAGCGCTGCCATCATTACGAAGGGCAGTATACCCCTGGCCAATCTCGGTCCAGGAAGAAGTGGGGTCGGGGTTGTAAACGCGCTGCCAGTAAGAAGGCATCTGGCTGTCATTAAAATCCTCGCTCCAGTGGGGGGTGTTGGCGAAGGGGCCGGCCGGGAGAGCGGCAGAATAGTCGCCGGGCGCATCGGTGGGCGCAGGTATCGCCTCGATAGCGGCTTCCAACAGGCCGAAGGGAGCCGTTAGTCCGGTCTCCGGTGTGTAGACCCGCAGCCAATCAAGTTCAAAGTCGGTCCAGGTGGTTGGCCTTTCGAGGAGGGCCAGTGAGCCGAGATAGAGAATATCAGGACGGGTAGCGGCGTCGGGATAGCCCTTGAAGGCGCTCAGAGACTTAGTCAGCCGGGGAATGCCGTCAACACTTATGGTCAAGGTATCGGCGCTGTAGGCGAAGTCAGCCGTAACCACGACCCAGCCGGTGTAGGGGTCAACATATCCAAAATCCCCCATGTCCACAAAACTATTACCCCGGTCAGTGCCGATGACCAACCCACGCCAGGCTTCTTGCTGATCGTTATAATCCGTCCCCACGTAGAAAAGCGGCCCGGCGTAATTGGGATGGTGACCGTCTGCGTAGATGGCAATACGGTGCTCGCCCGGAGCGTCAACCTGTAAGCGAATTCGCATGGCGAGGCGAAAATCGCCGCTGTTGGGTAACCAATCCACCCGCCGGGTGGTGAAAGGGACATCATAGGTGGTGGCGCTGTCGTCAACCAGGTAGAGATAGGGGAAAGATGTCTCCATCCCCGGCACACCCACCCGCAGCGCGCCATTGCTAACCTCGACATAGCCGCTAACAGGGGGCGTGTAGCTGGCGGTGGTCATCTGGCCTTGTACCGTCCAATATTCCAGAAGGCGGTCGCAGTCGAACTCATCGGCAAAGTAGGTGTGGTAGCCGGCAGGCTGGTAGGGATCAGTTGTGGGCGCCAGGCCACAGTAGACGGTGCAAACCGGCTGTGAACGTGACGAGCTAAGAATGATCGGCAGGTAAAGCTGGTAATCCGGGGATGAGCCATCACGCGGTTGAACGGCCGGCGGCGTGAGTGGCGGCTGAACACAAACCGGATAATCAGGCGGGTCCATAGGAGGCGCGGCCACAACCGGGACAGCCTGTCCCAGCGGGCAAAGCAGCAAGGTGATGACGAGCGAAAGCTGGATAAACCTGGACACAGTTGGGAAAATCATGGTCGTACTCTCATACTGGGTATACCCGGTTTGTCAAAGAACAAAAAGCCCGCCACCTCAATTTGGCAGCGGGTTAACAAAATTTCTAAACTTTTAGCCAACCTCCGGCACAGTAAACTAAATTCACCCTCATTATATCAAAATCGATTCGGTCCATCAATGGGCAGGAAGGGCTAAAAGTTGGAGAAATAGGCCCATCTCTGCTAAAATAGCAATTTGTGTCAACGAATCTAAACCGCTCGAACCGCATGATTATTTACCTGGCTTTCGCCGCCTTGCTGGTCTTGGGGGCGTGGCTGCGTTGGCGTTTTATCCACACCGTGCAGCTTTACCCGGATGAATTTGCCACCCTGCTGGCCGTGCGGATGATTGGTGAGAAAGGGACGCCGGTGATGCCCTCCGGCCTGTTTTACGATCACGGCCTATTGTTCTCCTACGCCGGCAGCCTGGCGGCCTGGCTGGGTTGGGCGCGCTGGGCGGTGCGTTATGCCAGCCTGCTGTTTGGGCTGTTGACAATCGGCTTGACCTTCTGGGTGGGGCGGCGGTGGTTCTCGCCCGCCGTTGGGTTGATTGCCGCTGCGGGATTGAGCCTCGCTCCCACCGCCATCGAGTGGAGCAGCCGGGCCAGGATGTACGCTTTGCTGCAACTCCTGGTTTTGGTCACGCTCTGGCTGGCCTATGAAGGCATTGTTCAGAATAGACCGCGCTGGCGTTGGACCGCCCTCCTGTCTTACCTGGGGGCAACGCTGACCCATTTTCTGGCGGTGACTCTAACTCCGCCGCTGGTGTTGGCCGGGGTGACCGGGTGGTGGCGGCAAACAAGGGCAGGGGAGCGCGAGAGCAGGGGAGCAGAGGAGAAATCTCCCCTGCTCCCCTGCCCCCCCGCTCCCTTGCGCTGGGCAAAAAAGTGGAAGTTTGGGTTAGAACTGGTTACTCTCCTGCTCATCCTCATCATTGCCTTTCTGGTGAAACGGATAGGCCAACCCAAAGGGATTGAGCCGGTGGATACGGCTACCGCACTCCCCGGCCTGGCCCAGGTGTTGGCTATTTATGCCGATTTCTCTTTCAACCCGGCAGATGCCTGGCACGCCTTTGCCCCGTTTTATCTCACCCTGCCGGCCTTGATCTTTACTCCTTTTGCCCTTTTGACCATGGTACTCAGTTTGACGACCTTGTTCACCCAGTCACCGTCTCGCCGTCTTACCATCTCACTTCCCTCTCTCTTCCTCTCGATCATCCTACTGACGACGACCCTGGAAATGATCTTTTTTGTCTCTCCTGACCGCCGTGACGACAAATACCTCTTTATGCTGCTGCCGGTTTTGTTGCTCCTCGGCGCGCAGGGGATGGCCATAGTAGGAAAGAGAATTGTCAATTGTCAATTGTCAATGGTCAATTGTCAATGGTCAATTTCAAATCTCCAATCTCTCATCCTCCCTTTATTCGTATCCGGTCTAATTCTTACCTTCTCTCAACCCGGAGTACGTACCCTTCTCGCCAATACCGGTGACGATTATGACGCGGCCTTTGCTTATGTGCAAGCCCATTGGCAGCCCGGCGATACTATTTTCACCGGTACACCGGCCGCCGCCGCTTTCTACCTGGGGCATAATGATTTCTACGGAGTCCAGCGGCCCGGCGGTTACGATTATCGCCTGTTGAGTGTCAATGGCCGGGCGGTAGATCGTTGGCTGGCCTCTCCGGCCATTCGCACCGAAGCAGAACTTCACCAAACGCTGGCTAACCATAATGTTTGGCTGGTTTTGGAACGCTGGGGCTTGCAGCGCGAGTATTATGATCTGCCCTTTCAGCAGCAATTACTGGCCCAAACGGATTATGAAAATGAGACGCAGGGCATTTTTATCCTCCGCTCCAAAGCCAACCCGCAACTACTTCGACCCGACCCAGCCCACCCTCTTGAAGCTAACTTTGGCCACCTGGTGCGCTTAACCGGCTATACCGTCGAGCCGGAACAGCCCACCCCCGGAACATCCATACGGCTGACTCTCTACTGGCGAGCTATGGCTTTAATTCCACACGATTATACTGTTTTTGTGCATCTCCGCCGGCCGGGCGGCGGCGTTTCAACCGGCTCAGCCCAGGTTGTGGCCCAGGCTGATCACCGCCCGCTGGATACCCTGTACCCCACCACCCTCTGGCCTATCGGTGAGACCATCCGGGAAAGTAGTGAACTGTCTCTGCCGCCAGACCTGCCTCCCGGCGATTATGAGCTGTGGGCCGGACTCTATCGGCTGGAAACCGGCGAGCGTTTGCCTGTCCAAAATGACGCCAGCGGCGAAAACGCCGTCAAACTAGGAGGGTTGCGGGTTGAATAATTCCCCAGCCCAAATCCCAAATCCCAAATCCCAAATCCCAAATCCCAAATCTCAAATGGATTGGGTTATTCTCAGCCTGCTCATCTTTGTCCCCCGGCTGCTCAACCTGGATGTTTTTTTGACTCCCGATGAGGTTCTCTTCCTCGATCATGCCCGTGATTTTGCCCAGGGTATGGCCAGTGGCGATTTTAGCCAAACTCTGGGGATTGGCTACCCCGGCGTAACTGTGGCTGCATGGAGCGCGCCGGTCGTTTATGGCGCGGCCACTGACCTGGCCGCTTATACTGCCGGTCGAATCGTCACCGCCTTAGTCACCGGGCTGTTACTGCTGGCCATGTATAGGCTAAGCCGTTCACTGCTAGGCCGCTGGCCTGCTTTATGGGGCGTTGGCCTGCTGGCGCTCGACCCCCTGGTTTTGGCCTATAGCCGGCTTATCCACAACGAAGCGTCGTTGGCCCTGTTTATGACCCTGGCAGGTCTATCGTGTTTACTCTGGTTAGCCGAGACATTACCCTGGCCGGTCAGAAACAAGGGCATAGCCAGGGGGCGAGCCTGGCGCTGGCTGATCTTGACCGGGCTTTTTACCGGCCTGGCCCTGCTGACCAAATCTACGGCCGTGCTGCTGGGGCCAATGTTGGCAGCCATGTTAGCCGGCTGGATGATTATGTCTCACCCAACATACCCTCGACAAAATGAGACACCCAAAACCCAGGACGCAACACGCAACACCCAACACTGTTCACTGTTTACTGTTCACTGTTCACTCTTCACTCTTCAACCCATTCTCACCGGACTGGCCGGCCTGGTCCTTATCGCTTTTATCGCCGGCCTGGTCTTCTTGGCCCTGTGGCCGGCCATGTGGACCCAGCCGGCCCAGGCTCTGGACCTGAGCTTTAGTAAACTTTGGGACGATAAAGAAGCCGGTGTTGGTAATCTTGGCTTCTTTTGGCTGGGTCATTTTGTGCAAGACCCTGGACCGGCTTTTTATCTGGTTGCTTTTTTGCTCAAGGCAACCCCCTGGCTGCTGGTTGGTTTATTGTTGAGTATCTGGTTGATTATTACCCGGCGTACTCCTTCCCATTCGCGCCTGGCGATATTGCTGTGGGTTTTTGCGTTAAGCTACCTGGTCATCATGACGATTGCCTCAAAAAAGACGGTTCGCTATTTGTTGCCCGTTCTACCCCCGCTTTACCTGGTGGCCGGTTTGGCCCTATCTCAACTAGGCCAATGGACGAATAGACAATTTCTTTCTCGCTTCTCTGCTTCGCGCTCTCTGCTCCCTCTCCTCATCTTTCTCCCCCTCAGCCTCGTCACCCTCTTTTATCACCCCTATTACTTTACCTATTACAACCCGTTGGTTCTCGGCTGGCTGTGGGCGCCACAAACCATCCTGGTTGGCTGGGGCGAGGGTCTGGACGAAGCCGCTCGTTATTTGAACCGTCAGCCTCCCGGTCAGGTTTCCGCCTGGTATGAGTGGCTTTTTTCTGTCTTTTATCAGGGGCAAACTATGGGGGTAGAGCGGGAAAAACTCATTACGGCCGACCACGCTGTTCTTTATATCAACCAGGTGCAGCGAGATATTCCCGACCCGAATATCATTAACTACTTCCGTACCCGCCGCCGGCCGGAATACACCGCCCATTTGGCCGGAATTGACTATGCCTGGGTTTATCCCGGCCCGGTTGTTGGTTTCCGGCCCGACCCAACCCCCCAATATGCCCTGGGCGGCGATTTTGGGGGCGAAGTGCGTCTGCTGGGCTACGATTTGTCTCAACCGCAGCTTTCCGGGCAGCCCCTTATTGTCACCCTCTACTGGCAGGTATTGGCGAGGCCTCCCGGCGGCCGTTTTGTCTATGTCCGCCTGGTTGACGCCCAGGGCCACTTGTGGGCCAAAACCGACAGCCCGCCGGTGATGGGGCTTTGGCCGGTTTCGCGCTGGCAGCCCAATATGCTGGCCGAAGATGCCCAGGAGTTGCTGATTCCCGCCGGTACGCCGCCGGGCAGCTATCGCTTGGAAGTGGGCTGGTATGACCCGACCTCCGGCCAACCCCTCAGCGCCGGTGGCCAGCCGCTTGGCCAGGGTGGGGGACTGCTGTTGGGAGAAGTGCAGGTGGGGTGGCAGCCGCTTGTGGCTGAGGCCGATTTACCCCACCAAACCAATACCCGTCTCGCGCCCAACGCTCGCCTGGTGGGCTACGATACGCCTCCGGTCACTGCCACTACCGGCGACTTACTGCTCATTCGCCTGGCCTGGCGTGAAGCCGGTTCACTGTTGAATTTCGCGGCTGCACCAAATAATTACGTGCTGTTCGAGTGGCAGCAGGCCGGCGAACGAATAGCCGAACAACTTGACCCGTTGCCCTTTCCCATTGAAGCGTGGGGCCGTGGGGCTTCATTGCTCTCACAGCACGACGTGATCGTACCGCCCTCGTTGGCCGGCGGTCGCTACGAATTGGTGGTCAGGCTGCACACGGGCAGCGACCCGGCCGGCGAAGCCTTTTCGCTTGGACCGGTTGAGGTAACCTCTCTGCCGCGCCAGTTCGATTTGCCGGCCGCAGCTATGACCCCGACCGGCCCGGCCCAACTTGACCAGGGTATCACCCTGGCCGGTTATGAGATGCAGCCCACCGGACAGTCATTCAACCTCAACTTGTACTGGCAAACTCAAACCCCCTTGACCACCCGCTACAAGGTCTTCGCCCAACTGCTGGCTGCCGACGGCAGTACTGTTGTGGCCCAATCAGATAGCTTTCCTGCCGCCGGCCAACGCCCCACGACCGGCTGGTTGCCCGGAGAAGTTATCGCCGATGCCCATCTTCTGAATTTCTCTACCCGGCCGGCTCCCGGCGTTTACCGGCTGATTGCCGGCCTGTACAATCCCTTGACCGGCCAGCGCCTGGCGGTCCTCAACCAGGAGGGGCAGATCGCCGCCGATGCTGTTCTCGTTACCGAGTTGACCTTACCTTTACAGTGAGATAATAAAAGTAGGCCAATTCCCTGAGGTAGCTTATGCGATTCATCCCATTTGATTGTGTCAAATCAGCCAATGTTTTTGTCCGTACTTTATGTCATACTTATCAAATAAGGACTCATCACCAGTTCTGTTTTTGAATCAATGAAGAATTTGCTGTTGACCCAAAAGAACTCCCGGTTACGAGCTTCCTACTGCCTACTTCCTACTGCCTACTGCCTACTTCTTATCCTGGCCTTCGCCATCTTTTTCAGCGCCCTGGCTGTGCAGCAACATCGCACCTTCCAAACCAATGGCCTGGACTTGGGCAACGTTGACCAGGCTCTTTGGAACACCGCCCAGGGGCGCTTTCTCAATTTTACCCTGATGACGCCGGTGCAATCCCGCTTGGCTTTACACGTCGAACCCATTTTACTGTTGTTCGTGCCGCTTTACTGGCTCAACCTCGGCGGCCCGGAAACTCTGCTCATTATCCAGGCCACAATCGTTGCCCTGGGCGCCTGGCCTCTTTACCAATTGTCAATTGGCAATGGTCAATCGTCAATTGTCAATTTAGAATCGAAAGCTCCCTGGGGGCAATGGGTTTCCGTTATCTTCCCCCTTGCCTACCTGCTCTTGCCGACCCTGGAGTCTGCCGTGCTGTTCGACTTCCACGCGGTGACGCTCTCGGCGACATTTTTGCTGTTTGCTTTTCTGGCGATTGAACAAAAAGATGACCGCAAATTTCTTGTTTTTGCCCTGCTGGCTATGGCCTGCAAAGAGGATATGCCCCTCATTGTGGCCATGCTAGGGCTTTACCTGGGGCTGGCGCAGCGGCGCTGGCCTCTGGCCGGTCTGACCATTGGCCTAAGCGTAATTTGGTTTAGCCTGGCCTTTTTTGTCATCCAGCCCCACTTTGCGGCGGGCGGCAACATTCAACTTGACCGTTATGCCTGGCTCGGCAACAGCCCGCCGGAAATGCTGCAAACCCTGCTCTCCCAACCCGCTCTTGTCTTTGACCATCTGTGGAACCAGGTCGATCTTTCCGGCTACCTGACCGCGCTCTTTTTCCCTACCGCCTTCCTGGCCCTGTTCAGCCCGCTGACCCTGCTGCCTATGCTCCCCACCCTGGCCGTCAACCTGCTCAGTAACAACCCTTTCACCTGGCGGCTGGAGGACTTTCACTACGGCGCGCCCCTGGCTCCGTTCCTGCTCATCTCAGCCATCTACGGCCTCCGCCGCCTCAGTATGTGGACATCCCTACTGCCAATTCACCATTCACAACGCTTTGCGACAATTCACTATTCACTATTCACAATTCACTATTCACTATTAATCTTTCTCCTCCTCGCCTTCACCTTCATCTATCACTATTATCGTGGTTTCACTCCCTTAGCCCGCCCTTTTGAGTGGCCCCAGGTCGCAGCTCATCACCAACGCCTCACCCACATATTGTCTACCCTTCCTGCCGATGCGCCACTTTTTACTCAATCGAACCTGGCCCCTCACCTGACCCACCGGCCGGTTATCTACGCCGATTTTGCTTACTTCACCGACCCGGCCTTTCCCGCCCCGGTTAAGGTCCAGGAAATTTTGCTCGATGTCACCGGCCTGGAAAACATCGGCGGCCTGCACCAATTTCTGCGCCAGACGTTGCTTGAGAATAGTGATTATGAGTTTATCGCTGCAGATGATGGTATTCTTCATCTCCGAACTGTGACGGGGGACAAGCGATCAGAGACCGCCGACCTAAAATCCCCTACTTCCTACTTCCTACTTCCTACTCCCTTTTACACTTTCGCTTCTCCCGACTCGTCCCCCGTATACCCGCTTACCGTTGACTTTGGCGATGTAGTCCGCCTGCACGGCTACTCCCTCCATTTTAACCGCCAGGAAGAGGTCCAAATTAGCGTTGACCTGGAACCGCTGCCAGCCCTGATTTCGACGCCGGACATCCAGCCGGTGCTTTATCTGCTTGACGCCGAGGGGCAGCCGGTGGGCGCTACCACCGATTTACAGCCGACGTTGGTCTGGTTTCCACCGGCTCAGTGGCGTGTAGGTGAGACGGTGCGGGTGCGCTTCAACACGCTGCCCTGGTATACGCGCGATATTCCGGCTTACCGGCTGGCCCTGGGGTTGGTCAACGGAACTGACCCCTGGGACGTCAGCCGCCGTTATCGCCCCACCCTCACCCAACCTGCCGGCTATGCCGTTCGCCTCCCCGCCGATGGCGCTTTAGTCGAACTGGCCCGGCTTGAACATGCCTGGGGCATACCCGCAGGCGGCCCCGTAATCCGTCAGTTCAACTTACCCCATCCACCCCACCCTCTCCAGGCCGACTTTGCTGACCAAATCCGGCTATTTGGCTATACCACCCCCCAAACCCAAAATTTACGTCCGTTAGGCGGGCAGTCCAACATCCAAAACCTGACGATCACCCTTTACTGGCAAGCCCTCACCACTCCCGGCGCCTTGACCCGCTTCGTCCAATTCATCGGCCCGGATGGACAGATTTACGGCCAAAACGATTCCGCTCCCGACCGGGGCCACTATCCGACCCCCCTGTGGCAGCCCGGCGAAGTGGTGGTTGAAACTGTTAACTTACCATTGTTACCCAACCGCCCGGCCGGAGATTATACCCTTCATATTGGCCTGTACCATCCTGATACCGGGGCGCGTTTGCCTTTGATTTCTGGTGGTGACCATATTGAAGTAGGAGTAAGCAGTCAACCTTAAATGAACAGAATGAGTTTGTGAGAATTCGTGTAAATTCGTGACAAAAAATTTTAACTGTGTAAGTTCTGATCTAATATCCAAAATCTACCCCTTGCTCTGGCTCCTCATCTTCACCCTGGCCCTGGCCTGGCGTGCCCAGAACCTGGACGCCTTTGGCTTGTCGAATGACGAAGGAGTTTACCTGATGTGGGGCCGTCTGGCTGCCGCCGGCTACCGGCTCTACAGCCAGACCTACGCGGTACAGCCGCCGCTCTTTTTGGAATGGGTGGCGCTGGCCTTTCGGCTGGCCGGCCCAACCATTGAGGTCGGACGGTGGGCCATCTTGCCCAGCTTTGGCTTGCTGGCAGCGGTGTTAAGCTGGCTGGCTTATCGCTCCGGCGGCTGGCCGGCGGCCTTGACGGCGGTGTTGCTGTTGAGCCTCTCTCCGCTCGTCTTTACCTTTTCCCGGCTGGTTATGGCCGAAATTCCGGCGACAGCCCTGGCCGTAATCTCGGTGGCGTTATGTTTCGTTTTTCTGGATACAGAGCGTCGAGGCTGGCTTATTGCTTCCGGCCTGGCCCTGGGATTGAATTTCCTGATCAAACCCCTCAATCCTTTTGTCATCGTGCCGGTGGGCTTGCTGTTAGTCAATGGTCAATCCCACAGGGAGGCTGCACACTGGTCAATGGTCAGTGGTCAAAGGTTTTCAACCCTCAATCTCCAGGCGAAGCATCTCATCTCTGTTACCGGACGTAGATGGTCGTTTGATCTCCTCTTGTGGGGTCTGGGGGGCGTCATCCCCCTCGCCGCTGTGCCGTTACTCTACGATCCGGCGGCGGTTTATGACCAATTGATTCGTTTTCGGGGCGAGTTACGGGCGGCCATTCCCGGCTCCCCGGCGGAAACGTTGGCCTTATTCGAGACTTTCATAAGTAGCCACTGGGGATTTTGGTTACTGGCATTTGGGGGTATAATGGCGGCGGTTTGGCGTGTTTGGACATTAAGAAAGCAGCAGGGGAGCGGAGGGGCAGGGGGGCAGGGGAGAATGTCATCATCTCCTTGCCCCCTCATCTCCTCGCTTCTTTATCCCTTGACCTGGATCGCCTGGCTTATTGCCGGGGTAGTGATGCTCTGGTGGCACACACCGCTCTTTCCGCACCATTTTGTGGTGCTTCTGCCGCCGCTGATTTTGTTGGGAGCTGAGTTCGTTGGTAATTGGTTCTCAGTTCTCAGTTGTTGGCCGGCGGTCGGCGGTCAGCGGTCGGCGGTCATTTTATACTCGCTCATTATCATTCCGGCTGCTTTTAATATTCCGGCGCTGGTCAAGGCTAACAACGATACGGCGGCCATTGTCACCGGTGGGCGCGAGGTTGAGGCGATCAAACTCCTGCAGGCTGTGTCGAACCCGGATGACTTTGTGCTGGGTGATAGCCAACTGCTCATCTTCATGGCTGACCGGCGTACCCCGCCCCCGATGGGCGACATCGCCCTGGTGGCTATTAAAGCCGGGCGGCAGACTTCGGAGCGTATGATCCGTCTAACCGAGCAGTACCAGGCCCCGGCCGTGGCACAATGGAGTTTGCGGCTGCCCTGGTTGCCGGAGTATCTGGATTGGGTTGAGGCGAATTATTTGGCTCGGCGGGTGTGGGATAATGACCACATCATCTATTTTGGCCGGCGTATCCTCCCTGGTGAAGCCGTGCCAAACCAGCGCCTAACCCGCTTGGGCGACGCGATGGCCTTATGTGGGTTTCAAATAGATACCGACTCGCTCAAGCCGGGACAGAATTTAAACTTGAAAGTCTACTGGCAGACTGACGCGCCGCCGATTCGCGATTACACGGTTTTTACTCAATTACTGGATAAGAACGGGGCGCTCGTGGCTAGTTGGGATAGCCAGCCCTTAGGAGGCTATTTCCCAACCAGCCAGTGGCCGGCCAGGGAAATTGTGACTGATATGGTCCGGCTCCCTGTGCCTGCCGGCCTGGCCCCCGGCGATTACACCCTGATTACCGGGATGTACCTTTTAGATACCCTGGAGCGCCTGCGTATCCCAGATGGGGGCGGCGATTACCTGACTTTGACGACAGTGAGGATAGAATAAATACCTCTCATTTCTAATGACCGCATGGACGTACTCATCGAAAAATCATCCCCCGGCCCCCGGCGCCTGACCCTGGCCGGGATTACCATCGACCGGCGCTGGCTGCGCTTGGCCGTGCCAATCACATTATTTCTAATCGCCTTTGGGCCTCGTGTTCTGGGACTGAATGTCTTCCTCACCGCCGACGAAGATGACCAGATCATGTTCTCCAGCCTCTTTCTCAAATCAATTTTGCAGGGAGATTTTGCGGGCGCGATAGTGTTAGGCTACCCTGGCGTTCCCACCATGGTTTTGGGAGCCAGCGGTGTTGCCTTGCGCTACTGGTTCCACTACCAGGGCTGGCTGCCTTTACCCTGGGTGACCGGCGACCTTATGACTACCCTCAACCAAGTCACGACTCGTTTTGGTGTGTTTGAATACCCTCTGGATTTTATTGTCTGGGTCCGTGTCCCCATGGCTCTGGCCGCTTCCCTCAGCATTGTCGGGATTTATTTGCTGATCAAGCGTCTATTGGATGATGAGTATATTGCCGTGCTGGCCACGCTTTTTATCGCCTTCGACCCGTTTATTTTAGCCCACACCCGAATCATTCACGTCGACGCGCCGCTGGCTTATTTCATGTTTCTTTCCTTCCTGGCTTTCCTGTTGTTTATCGACCGAGGTGGTTGGCCGTGGCTGCTCTTATCCGGTCTGTTTGGGGGACTGGCTGCCCTAAGCAAAACTCCGGCGACCTTGCTCGGCCCTATCCTGGTGGCAAGCGGCCTATTTTATGCCCTGCTCTCACCGCCGGAACTGCCTCGGTTGTTGCGTTGGAAGCGCCTGGGATTGGCTCTCCTCGGCTGGGGAGTGGCGGCAGTCGGTGCTTTTTTCGCCCTGTGGCCGGCCATGTGGACCCGGCCCCTGTATGTCATATGGTGGCTTATCCGCAATATTCAGAGTGTCAACAGCCAGCCCCACCCGACTACGGGCCACTTCTGGGGCGGCCAAATGAGCGACCAAAGCCCTTATTACTACCTCGTCGCTTTCCCTTTCCACCTCACTCCGCTGGCCACTCTGGGGTTGATTGTGGGCCTGGGTATGATTATCGCCGGCTTGATAACTCGCTGGCGTAAACCAGAGGGCTGGGTGGCCAGCGTCCTACCACTGGCGTTGAGCCTGGTGATGTACGTGGTCATGTTTATCGCCCCCGTTTCTTTGATTTCCCGCCGCGGCGACCGTTACATTTTGCCGGTCTTTTTTGCAGTGGGGCTGTTATCGGCGCTGGCCTTATGGTGGCTGGCTTTACTGGTTAAAAAGTATTTTCCAACTTTGGTCAATCGGTTTAATCTAACGCCAACCCGCCTGGCCGGCGCAGCGGTTATAGCGCAGGCTGTGCTGGTATTGTTGTATCACCCCTACTACCTGGCTTATTACAATCCCGTTATGGGCGGCTATCGCACCGCTCCTTACCGCTTAAACGTTGGTTGGGGCGAAGGCCTGGACCGGGCCGCTCGTTACCTGAATGACCTCAACCCCCAAAACCCACCCCAGGTTGCCGCCTGGTACAGTAATCAATTTGCCCCCTTTTATCATGGTAAAACTATTGACCTGTCAGACCAAAGTTCGACCTTGACCAGCGAGTTTACTGTTTTTTACCTCAATCAGATCCAACGGGGCTTTCCCAGCCGGGAAATCTTGACCTATTTCCAGCAGCGGGAACCTCTTCAGGTAATCAAACTGGGGGGAATTGTTTACGCCTGGATTTATCCGGGACCGGTGGTCAGCCAGGAGCCACCTAAACAATATACCTTTCCCACCAAAGCTATTTTGGCCGGCGGCGCACGTTTGGTTGGAGTAGATTTGCCCCGCCTGGAAATGCCGGTTGACGCCTATCCCCAAGTCTTGGCGACGACACAGGCAGAGACCTCGGACTTTTATGGAGAAACTTGGCCCGGCCTGCCCGTCACCCTTTACTGGGAGACGGTTGGCCGGATTCACGGAGAACACAATATTTATATCCGGCTGGTTGACCAGGAGGGCCACACCTGGGGGCAGGTTGACCGGCTCATCCTGGCCGGGCTGTGGCGACCTGACCGCTGGCACGCCGGCTATTTCCTCCGTGACGAGTACAGATTGCCGATTGACCCGGCTACACCGCCGGGAACCTATCATCTTGAGGTTGGGATGTACGATTTTGTGACCAACCAGAGTTATGGGGTGGTTAAAAATATTGGAACGATCACCCTGACCCCACCTGAAAAACTACCTCAACCTGCTGATCTGAAACCAGATAACCTGGTTTCTATGCCTGTCAACGAGGCACTGACCCTGGTGGGACATGATTACTTGGATAGCCAGGTTTCGCCCGGCGCTGAGCTTATGGGCAAAATTTTCTGGCAAGCCACAAAAGCGGTGACTAAAGATTATCTGATAGAGTTTTCGTTTATCTCTACAGCCGACCACAAAAAGTATGTTGTCGCCGAAGCGGCCATTTCCCCAACTTATCCTCCCACCCACTGGCGGCGTACTGAGGTGGTCGGCGCAGCCTATCGCTTCCGCGTGCCGGCAGTCGCTCCGGCAGGGGATTATCCACTAATGGTTACAATTATTGACCCCGATACATACAAACCGGTTGGGCCGGCCATTACCCTGGCTCAAGTAGCAGTACAGGCTCACCAGCGAAATTTTGAATTGCCCAAAGATGTGACGCCCGTCTCTGCTTTCCTGAATGACGAGATTGAATTGGTAGGTTATAAGCTGCTTGACCGAACCGTTGCGCCGAAAAGCTCCTTTGGCCTGACTCTTTACTGGCGTAGCCTCCAGCCTGCCGCCTCAAATTATACGGTTTTTGTGCATGCCGTCGGTCCCGACCAAGTTATCCGGGGGCAGTGGGATAGTGTGCCCGGCGAGGGAAGCCGGCCAACCAGCGGCTGGTTGCCCGGCGAGATCATCGAAGATCATTACGAAGTGCCTATGGTTAGAGATGCGCCGCCCTGGAAGTATGACATCTTTGTGGGGATGTATGACCCTTTGACCGGCCAACGCCTACCCACCAGCAGTCAAAAGGCCCCTGTTTCCGAGGATCGTATCTGGCTGACCCGGGTCCAGGTGGAGGAGCAGAAATGATATCTGAAAACTATGCGTCTCTACCGTACTCAAATTAGCCTGTTGCTGGCCTTATTGCTGGCCAATCTCATTATCCTGTTTACCAACCCCGATTGGTTCTGGTTACGGTTTCCGGCGGCGTTGGCTCTGACCTTTGTTTTGCCCGGTTGGGCTTGGTTGTCGGCCCTTAATTGGCTGCAAACATCCGACGCCGTCGAGCGTTTGGTTTTGATACCCGGTTTTTCCTCTGTTCTTTCGGCCCTGGTTCTGCTTTTTGCCCTGTTGCTGCCCGGCCCTTTCACTGAAACCCCCAACCTTATTGCCCTCAACCTGGCTATCCTGACCGGCCTCCTGGGGAAGATAGTAATGAGTAAATGGGATTTGACGAATCGCCACTTACCACTTACTAATTACCAATCCCTCAAGTTTCCTTCACGCGCCGTCTTACTCATCCTCCTGGCGATTGTGGCCGTTGCCGCAGTTACCCGGTTGACCCGCCTGGGCTATGCCGAGTTTCACGAAGATGAATTGGAAAATATGCGACTTATTGTGCGGGCCTATAAAGGTGAAGAGTATGCCCCCTTCCTCGACAGCAAAGGCCCAATTCATTGGTTATTACCCGCTGCCCTGTGGTATCTCAACGGTTGGGTCAACGAGGACATTGCCCGGACGACCTTTGTTTTAACTTCAATATTGCTGGTTCCCCTGATGTATACCCTGGGGCGGCGTATGAGCGGGGGCCGGGTTGAGGTTGGCTTGCTGGCAGCCGGTTTTGTGGCCGTGAATGGCTTTTTTGTTGCCCTGGCCCGCCATGTGGAGAATCGGGCTTTGATTGTCTTTTGGGGTGCTTTGGCGGTTTGGTTGGCCTACCGTTATTACAAAGAGAATAACCCTCAGTTTTTACTCTATACCGCCGTGACCCTGGCAATTGGCCTCATTGCCCACCCTAATGTGGTGCTTTATCTCCCTGTGTTTGTCTATATTGTTTGGCTAAAAGTTGGCCGCGACCGTTTGGCCTGGCAGCGACAATGGCCCTGGTTGTTAGTTGTCACCCTCATCTTTGTGGGCCTGACAGCCTTATTTTATGCCCCTTATCTGACCGACCCGGAGATTGGCCTGGTTTATCAATACTTCGCTACGGAGCGCGTTGGCGAGTCTTTCCTTTACAACTTGGTCGGTAACATCTTTGTCGAAGATACCCTCTACACTACCCGCTATCACGCCCCGATCCTGGTACTACTGCTGGCCTGGCTGCTGGTACGACAATTCGCCCAGTGGCGCTGGCGCGGTTGGGCGCTGTTGGGTGGGTTAGGAGCGGCAATGGTCAGCGTTGTGGTTTGGCCCGATATCTGGCTCATTGACGGGGAGAACCTGGCTTTTGTCCCTTATGCCTTATTGGGTTTAACCTTCATGGCGCTGCCAAAAACAAACGCCGAAATAAAAATCAATTTTCTCTGGTTCCTTATCCCGATGGGGGTGTTGGTATTTTTAGCTAAGGACGCCTCTAATCACATCCAGGTAGCCTACACCGGCTGGGCGATGCTCTCGGCTTTTGCTATGACCGATCTGTGGGGATGGTTATCGACCGCCGACCGCCGACCGCCGACCGCCAATTCACAATTCACAATTCACAATTCTTTCCCTGTCTACCGTCTACTTAAGGGTATGATTGTGGCGGTTCTGATCCTCATCGTCCCGCTCATCATCTTTTATCAGTATCTTTCCTTCGACACTCAGGTGATGACTTACTGGCAGGCCAAAGTTGATGTGGAGAATAAAGCCAATTCCATCTACAACTGGCTTTATGGGGGACTTGCTCGCCCGCGCCGGGCGATTTCCAATCCCCGGTTGGGAGGGTGGAAGGCAGTGGGCTATCTTTGGGACCAGGGCACGCTCTCCGGCGATTTCCGCAGCATCAATGAGTCTTTTGCTGTGCCGGTCTGGTACACCTTCCAGACGCCGCGTTCCTGCTACGACGATCCCCAAAATTACTGGGTGCGCAACGATTGGAAAGGTTGGCCGGAAGAGGAACAGGCGCTGCCAGGCCAGGGGTACACCCTCACCCGGGTCGTTTTGGTTGATCAGCAGCCGATGCTCCATCTTTACGAGAAAAACGCCCCGCCGGTCGAGCCCCAGGTGCTGGACATGGAGACTTACCGGTATTCATTCGATCGTTTGATGACCCCGGCCCGGATGGCCCAAGATGAGCCGATCAACCATCCTGCTTCGGCTAATTTTGGCGATAAACTGCTCCTGCGTGGTTATAATTTGCCGCAAACCAGCGCTCACCCCGGCGACTTGCTGAGGGTAACGGTTTATTGGGAAAGCCTAATCGATATGGATGTTCGCTATCGCGGTTTTATGCACCTCGTCGGGGCCGATGGAACCCGCCTGGGCCAGCACGACGACGACCCGGCCTGCCGTTTGCTGACTACGGAGATGCGGCCCGGCCAGCGTTCCTCCCGCCAGTTCCGCCTGGCGATTGATCCGGCCACGCCTCCCGGCGAGTATCAACTTGTTTTTGGCCTGTACAACCCCGATACCCAGGAACGGCTGCCTATCTGGGACAACCTGGCCGGCCAGTCGCCGGGGGATAGCCTGGTGTTGGGACAGGTGCGGGTGGAGTGAAAAGGTCAATTGTCAAGCATAAATTGTCGACAAGATGTTATTGGACCCCGATATGAACGAAACTAAATCATCTTCCCCTACCCATCCCCCATCCCCCATTCCCCATCCCCTATCCTCTATCACTCTCGGTTTCTTCTGCATCCTTGCCGTCATCGTCACCTATCCTACTGCCGCCCGACTCGCCGATTTCGCCGTTTTTCCAACCGACCCTTTGCTGGAAGCCTGGACACTTAAGTGGGATGTTCATTCGTTTTTAACAGGGCCGGCCGGAGTGCTAAATCTCTGGAATGCCAACATCTTTTATCCCTATCCCAACACCCTGGCCTTTTCCGAGCACCTGCTGCCGACAGCCTTTCTACTGCTGCCGTTCACCTTGCTAGGCGACACACCGTTGGTGGCCGCTAACCTGGGCGTTTTATTCACTACGGCTCTGTCCGGCTGGGGGGTATACTTGCTGGTGACATGGCTTACCGGCAATCACCGGGCTGGACTCCTGGCCGGCCTCTTTTTTACCGTCTCCCCTTTTCGGATGGGACACATTATTCAACTCCACCTCTTGTCTACTCAGTGGATACCGTTCGCTTTCCTGGCCCTGGCTCGCCTGATCAAATCGAACCACACCCTTGATTTAATCCTATTGCTTGTTTTTACCAACCTTCAATTCTTTTCTGTGGTCAATTACGCGCCGTTAGTGAGCGTGGGGTTGGCTGTGTGGGCCGGATGTTATCTGTGGGCCTATCGCCGCCGGGTTTCGCCCTCGCTGATAGGCCGTCTCCTGGTTTTTGGGGGTGTGACTTTTGCCCTCAACTGGCCGGTGCTGCGCCTGTATCAGCAGGTCAGCGAGCAAATGGGCATTGTTCGCTCCCTGGGCGATGCCCGCGTTTATGGCGCATCAATGGCCCACTATCTCCAGCCGATGGCGAACAGCCTGCTCTACGCTCGTTGGCTCCATTGGCCCACCCTGCTTGACTCGGCCTTTCCCGGCCTCATTGTGTTTGGGCTGGCTGTGGCCGGGCTAGTTCTTTTCCTAACCCGGACGAACCGGATGCTGCGCAAAAAATTTTCTTGTTTGACCCCGGCTGTTTTGGCTTTAGGGCTTATCGTCATCATTGGCTTTACTCTTTCTTTTGGGGCGAATGAGCGGGCCTTTGGCGAAGCTTTGGCTCCGGTAGCGGCCCGGCTGCTGCCCTATCCTTACCTGTATAACTTTATACCCCTGTTGCAGGGCCTCCGCGTGCCACTGCGATTTGCTCTGCTGGTGACATTTGGCCTGGCTATCCTGGCCGGGCTAGGTTGGGCGGAACTGAGCCGGCGCTTCCGGACCAGTGGCAAACAGTCTGCCCTGGCCGCGACTCTGGTTGGGGCGTTGATTTTGGTGGAACATTTGCCCGCGCCTTTTCCGGGGGAAGCAACGCCGTATGGCAGCCCGGTGTCGGCGCGGTTGGCCGCCCTCCCCGCCGAGGCGATTATCCTCGAATTGCCCTACCTTCTGCACATGGACCGTAGTTTTATGGAGTTATCGCGGCTCTATCAATCGGCGGGACACTGGCGGCGGCTGGTCAATGGCGCTTCGGGGTTCAAACCCGCCTGGCTGGTCAAACTGGGGTTGGTTCTCGATACTTTTCCCGACGGGCGCTCCTTTGACGTGGTGCGCCAACTGGGGGTAAGTTACCTGGTGTTGCAGCGTGATTTGTACGAACCGGCGGCCTGGGATAATCTGGTAGCCCTCTTGCCGGGCTATCTCCCGGCCATTGAATCGATAGAGAATGTGGGCGAGAGTCTTTTGCTGCAATTGAAGCCGCCCACTTGTCAGCCAGATGCGGCTCATATCGACGTCAATGCCCGAACCTTCCCGGTACTTTCCTTTGCCAATAACGGCCCGGCGACTTTTTTCGCCAACCCGGGCCGGGTTAGTTCGGTCAATCTCGGCTCGGAGCGCCGCCACTTTCTTGAGCCGTTATTTATTGCCCCTGGCCAAACCGTAACGCTGACTGTGCGCATTTCCTGGCCGACGTCTGACTCCGCCTGGCGGGTGGAACTGGCCAATTTGAACCAAACCCTGTCGCCGGATAAGCCGGCGCCCGGCCCGCTGCTGCTCACCCCCCCCGCAGATCGTTGGCAGCCGGTTCAAATCCCTTTCGCTAACGGCAGTGTGCTGCAGGCTGTGGCCCTGGACGACTCGGTTGAAACATGCGGCGACTTGAAGGTGTGGCTCCGGTGGACTCTTCCGGTTCAGGAGGATACAACAGCCAGGGTTGAACTGGTGGATCGGTTCAATCGAGTCGCCGGGTCTGGCGATGTGTTTCCCCCGCCGACTTCCGGCCCGATCACCACGACCCACCTGTTGCCCTTAGCCGAAACCCTCCCTCCCGGCCTGTACCAACTTCGGGTCCGGCTCCTATCGCCCGCTGCGGCTGAGATCGCTCCTGTTGGAGTGGATGGAAAGCCGCTCGCCCAACCGCCCTCGTTACCGGTCGTGCTTCGTCCCCGGTCAGGGTCGGAAACAACAGCCCTGGCCTCACAGCCGTCTCAATTGGCGAATGGAGTGCTCTTCCAGGGCGTCGAACTACAACGGACAGAATTTCGCGCCGGAGATTGGGTGCGTTTTACCCTCCATTGGCAAGCCCCGGCTACGCCGCCGGGCGATTTTACCGTCTTTACTCAACTGCTCGGCCCGGAGGGGCGGGTGTGGGGGCAGCACGATAATCCCCCCAAAGGGGGTTGGTATCCCACTTCCCTGTGGCGTTCCGGCGAAACAGTAGCCGATGATTATGCCATTCGCCTCGACCCGGCAGCGCCGGCAGGTAAATATCGTTTGATAGTGGGGATGTACGATCCGGTCACCGGCTGGCGGGTTGCCGTCGCCACCGGATCAGGTCAAGGGAATGATTTTGTCGAGGTGGGGATGATTGATGTCCATCCTTGAACGCTTGTTGCTGGCCTGCTTTGGGGTAATAGTGGCGTTGGGCCTGCTTGAATTCAGTCTACGCCAATTAGGGCCGGTGGTTGATCCGGCGGCCAAGAATCAATGGCTGGGCTGTGTCGGCTGGGCCGGCCAACCGCATCAGGTAATCACTTACCACACCGATGAGTTCACCACGACCGAGATGATCAACTCAGCCGGCCTGCCGGATGTTGAACATAGTTATGCCAAGCCGGAAGGTGTTTTCCGTATCCTGATTATCGGCGACTCGTTCGTTGAGGCTTACCAGGTGGCCCTGGAGCAGTCTTTCCCCCGTCTGCTGGAAAAGCGGTTGAACGAAAGGCGGGGGCCAAATGCTCCCCGTTTTGAAGTAATCAAGGCGGGCTACCGGTCGTGGGGAACCGACCAGGAATGGTTGTACTTTCAGTGTGAGGGCTATAAATATGCGCCTGACCTGGTGCTGGTCGGCTTTACGGTTAACGACGTGGTTGACAATTATTTGCCCCTTAAGGCGGATATGGCCGACTGGCCAGAAAATGCACCCCCCAAGCCTTTTTATAGTCTGGAAAATGGGGTGTTAAAACAGTCCAATTTCCCCTTTCCACCCCCGCCCGTCGAAGTTCAACCTCAAATAATGTATGATTATCTTTATAAATATTCCATAACTTACCGGATTGCCGAGAAAGGCTGGCAGTCGCTGCAACTAAAAATTGCCGAGATGAATCAACCCTCCAACCGGGCTGATAAAAACGTAAAATGGGAGGCAAATCGTTTTTCCGGCCATCTTTTAAATTTTGTCATGCCGCTTTATCTGGGGGGAGCGCCGCCAGGGTATGAACAGGCCTGGCAGCTTACTCACGCCCTCCTCAAAGCTTTTCATCAAGCCGCAACTGAGCAGGGCGCTGCCTGGGCCGTTTTTTCCACCAGCCAAATTTGGGCGGTACACCCTTCGGTGCAGCAAGAATTTGTCTATAGTGATCCACTCTACGCCCACACCGATGTGGACTGGCATCAACCGGATAGAGTCTTGGGCCAGATGCTGCAAGAGAAGAGGGTCCCCTTTTTGCCGTTAAATCCCGGCTTCAGAGCCTATGCTGCTGAACACGACGATCAGTGGTTGTTTTTTCGGGAAGGGCACTGGAACGTGGAGGGCCATAGCTTAACCGCCGAATTGCTTTATAACTGGCTCGTTGAGCAGCAATTGGTACCGCAGTGATGTTTCACTTAACTTCCACGTCCCCCAGCCACAAAAAGTCATCGCCCACTTTACCCGCTCCGGCGGTGATCTTTAGACGTTCCAGGGTGTTGGCTTGGTAGAGACCGATAATCAGGGGATAACGCCCCGGCGGTGTTTCCGGCTTGATGGGCAGGCGGAATTGGCCCAGGCCGCGCTGCCCGGTTCGCCAGACGGAGGTGGGCAGGCGGCAGGCCGGGTCGTCGTCTTGCTGGCCCCACAAGTTGACGCCGTCGGTGAGGTGGATAAAGGCGCGATAGGCGTCGTCAGGAGGTTGCAGCGCCTGCCAGTAGAGGTTGACGTAAAGGGTTTCGCCCGGCGCCACCGTAGCTTGAGGCAGGTCAAATCCTAAAAACCGGATCGCCGGACCAAATTGCGTTACTATGGGATGAGATGGTTGGGTCTGCTGGATGAAGTGTTGTGGGCTGGCATGTTGGTCGAACTCATTAGCCAGCTCTTCCAGGGTATAAATCGTTGGCGTAGTGCTGACCTGCCCAGAAGTTGAGGCACTTCCGGACAGATTTTTGGCCGAGAATACCCGCAGCCGCACCTCTCCTTCGCGCTGCACCCAGCCGGTCTCATCATATTCCTGGATTTTTTCCTCTGGAATGTAAACATCAGCCCCATAAGCGCGGACAAAGAATTGGGCGGGCGTGTCGTAGCAGGAGCGTGCTTGCCCGTAGTTGTACCAGATGGGAATGATGAAATCTTCGTTGATGCTGCGAAAATCACCGGGAAAGAGTCCTTGCGCTCGCAACGCTCCAATGGCCTTCCAGCCTTCTCGTTTCGGATAGCCAAAATATTCTCGTGCTTTGGGCAGTTTATGATAGACCCACTCTGTCGTTGAACCGGCCCAGTGCTGGTGCAGCCGGTCTAAGGCCGATTCGGTTTGCAGGAAGATGAGGGCTTCGTACAGCACGACGTACAACATAGGGATCAAAACGAGCAGCCCTAGCATGAACGAGAAGAACATTGGCAGATTGGCAGAATGAAAGAATGGTTTTCTCACCCTTCTACCCTTCCACCCTTCCACCCCTCCAGTCCACCCTGCCCCGGCCAACAGCACCGCGCCCGGATATATGATGTAGAGATGGGTGCGCGGGTCGTCTACCAGAAATAGATAGCTAATAAAGCCTGCTCCAAACATCAACCAGGCAGTTACGGCTTCGGCAGAGGCAAAGGATGTTCGCCAATTCCGCCGGGTTAGACCAGGCCAGACAGCGAAGCCGATAATACCCGCAGCCAGGAGGGGTAAGTAAAAACGAGAACTGTAATCTTGATCCAATTGGCGTAACAAATTTAGATTGTTATAAAGAAAGCCCGGCTTGACCCGCGACTCGGCCAGATAATTGGCCGTGTTTTTGAACTCGGGATCAAGCAAATAGGGAACATAGAAAGAGGCCAGCAGGCCGAAAAAAAAGGTGAGGACAAGAACGGCGGCAATGATTCGTGAACCCAGCCCAGGGGTAGAGGCGCGGGGGGACGTGGGAGCACAATTATCTTCTCCCCCGCCCCCCCCCCCCCCTGTCCCCCTGCTGATACTCCCTAGCCAGCCCAGGTAAGCCGCTGCCGGCAGCAACATGAGCGCATCAAAATGCGCCAGCAGGCATACCGCCAGTAAGACCGCTCCCCAGACCTGCCATCTTCCCACCCTCCAATCTTCCACCACACCCCTATAAAGGCAATACAGCGCCAGCGGTCCCAGGAAAAAGATAAGGGCCTGATATTGGACCATCCGTCCAAAGGCGACCGCATAACCGTTGACAGCCCAGAGCAGGCCGGCCATAGCGCCCGCCTGCCAGTTGAACCACCGGCGTCCTAGGAAAAAAAGCGTGGCGATGCTGAGGATACTGCTGAGGGCAAACGGAAAACGGGCCAGGCTCTCGCCGATTTGGCCGGTGAGAAGCCAGAAGGCCAGGGGAATAAGCATCTGGGCCGGGCCTTTACGATGAAGAAAAAGGGCGTAATCCTCCCCCTGCATCAGGCGCACGCCCAACATCAACGCTTCGGCTTCGTCTTCATGAAATTCGGCATAACCCAGCCGAGGCAAGCGCAGGGCGGCGGCGAGGAGCAGCAACAGGACGAGGGCGAGCAGCGACACGGAAAGCAGAGGGGCAGAGGGGCAGAGGGGCAGAGGGGCAGAGGGGCGGGGGAGCGGGGGAGC
>CAZUNT010000038.1:0-40859 GCA_964622215.1 uncultured Caldilineaceae bacterium | reverse complement strand
GAAAATGTCTTTCGGCGGTCCCCCAGGGGGAGGCGAGGCGCTCTCGGCGGTCAGCCATCGGCGGTCTATTTTCTTAGGAGACTATGAATGCTTGCTAAACCATCGTTATTATTACTCTTTAGCCTGATTCTAGTGGCTGTCGTCGCCGGAGGATTGGCCGGGCTGATCTTCTCTATCACCCCGGCGCGAGCCTTCACCATCTACACCGTCACCCGCACCGACGACCCCATACCAGATAGCTGCCTGCCCGCTGACTGTTCGCTGCGTGAGGCGGTGCGAGCGGCCAACACGGCAGCGGGGACAGATTTGATCGTCCTGCCAGCCAGTACTTACACCCTCACCCAACTCAGGGCAAAAATTGACCCTAATGCCGCTAACGGCGATCTGGACATCACGAGCGACTTGATTATTCAAGGCGCAGGCGCGGCCAGTACGATCATTAATGGTAATGGCAGCGTGACTAACGACCGCATTTTTGAAATTTACCCGGGAGTCACAGCCCAAATTTCCGGCGTCAGTATTTACCGGGGGTATCCTTTAGAATTCGTGGGCGGCGGCGGCATTTTAAATGCGGGCAGCCTGATCCTGACCCTCAGTCGAGTCATCAGCAATACCGTCAACTATGACGGCGGCGGCATTGCCAACATGGGAACCCTGGTCATCAGTCGGAGCCTGGTCATGAGCAACACCGCCACTCCCCCCGCTTCTGGCTTTGGCGGCGGCCTTTACAACGAGGGGCAGTTAACCCTGGTTGAAAGTACGGTTAGTGGCAATGAAAACCGGATAGGCGGCGGCCTCGACAATGGCCCGCAAGCTACGGCGACGCTGATCAACAGCACCATCAGCGGTAACCGGGCCACGGAAAACGGCGGCGGCATCAGCAACCGGGGCACAGCTCTGCTGAATCTGTTTAACGTCACCCTTGCCGCTAACCGAGTAGAGGTGGTAGCTGATAATCCTGCCTGGAATGGGGGGGGGCTCAAAATTGGGCTTAACAGTACCGTCAACGCCCGTAACACCCTCATTGCGGACAATCAAAAGATCGACATGGTGTTTAACCCCATCAACGATGACTGCAAGGGCATCCTTACCTCCGCCGGATACAACCTGATCAGGACTACCGACGGCTGCATCATCACCGGGGATACGACCGGCAACTTGACCGGCCAGCTTCCCCAGCTTGGCCCGCTGGCCGATAACGGCGGCCCGACCCTGACCCACGCCCCAAATCCGAACAGCCCGGTCCTTGATGCGGGCAACCCGGCGGGCTGCACCGACCGCGCCGACAACGATTTGACCACCGACCAGCGCGGCTACCCCCGCCCGGTGGACGGCGGCAGCGGTCAATCCCGCTGCGACATCGGCGCGGTGGAGTTTGGCGTGGTTGCTCCTGCGCCGACATCACAGCAAATCTATCTACCATTGATTGTGCGCTAATTTAGTCTGAGGAAAGGGGCCGGAAACGATGCTCAGAAAATTCACTTTGATAGTCTTATTCACCCTTTTGGCCCTCCACAGCCGTGTATTTGACCCTACTCCGGCGCAGGCCAACACACCCATTACCGTCAACAATCAATTAGCCGATGCACTCGACAAAACACCGGGCAATGGCGTGTGTGAAACCGATACGGGTAACGGCATCTGCACGCTGCGAGCGGCAATTATGGAAGCCAATGCCATACCAGGTATGGATACGGTTATCATTCCCACCGGCACTTACACGCTTAACCGGGTGGCTACCTCATTTGAAGACGCCGCCCTCAACGGCGACCTGGATATTACCGGTGACTTAACCATTGAAGGCACCGGGCCGGCCAGTACCATCATTAATGGCAACCGGACTGTAACCCAGGGCCGGGTCTTTCAAGTTTTGAGTGGTGTGACCGTCTCTATCTCCGGCCTGACCATACGCAATGGTACCAATGAACTCGGACCAGGAATCACCGGTGGTATTCTCAATCAGGGGACCTTAACGATGGAACACGTGACCATTGCCGATAATACTCGGGGCGGTTTTGATAATAGCGGGATAGCAACCCTCAACCACACCATCTATACCAATAATAACGGGGGCTGCATTTATAACAGCGGAGGTTCGCTGATAATCCTGAACAGCGAGGTGGTCGGGAATAGCAGGCCAAACGGGAACTGCGGAGGAGTCGGCAGCGCCGGGGGATCGCTCACGCTGATCAATACCACCATCAGTGGTAATTCGGTGAGCAGCGGTACAGGTGGAGGATTGTGGTTGGCCAACGGCATCGCCACACTAATCAACACTACGGTTAGTGGAAATATTGCGGGTGATCAGGGCGGAGGCATCTACTTATTTCAGAATTCAGCCCAATTCCCCACAGTTCTAAATCTATACAACGCCACCATCGTCAACAATACGACCAATAACAACCTGAGTGGTGTGGATCAGGGTGGCGGTATCCATAACGTCACCTATAATGGCATTACCCCCACTATCTACACCCGCAATAGCCTTATCGCCAATAATGCCCGACGGACCGGGCTAATCACTTCAACTCCCGACAACTGCTACGGTCCACTAAATTCGGAAGGGTACAACCTAATTGGGTCAACAAACGGCTGCACGATTAACGGGATCACTACGGGCAATAAGCTAGGGCTAGATCCCAAACTCGACCCGTTAGCCGACAACGGCGGCTCAACCCGAACTCACGCCCTTAAGTCAGACAGCCCGGCTATCAATGCCGGCAACCCTAACGGCTGTGCTGATGGCCTGGGTGCGCTTTTGATGACCGACCAACGTGGTTATGAGCGGCATGCCTCTGGTAATCCCGGCGATTTCCCCCGCTGCGACATCGGCGCGGTGGAGTTTGGAGCGGCAGCCCCGGCCCCGCCGGAGCAGCGGGTTTACTTGCCCATTTTGCTCAAATAGCCTGTTACAAAAGGTAACAGGTAGCACGCTCTTCAGCGCACCCGAAGGGGTGAGGTCGCAGGGTTGCAGAACCTATCTGACTACTGATCTCTGGCTACTGGCTACTATTTTTGAAGGAGGAAAAAATGTCTCGCAAAGATCTATTGCTCTACGGCTTGGCCCTGATAGTGGCCGTGTTGGTCATCAAAGAGTTCAACCTGTTCCGCCCCACCTCGGCTCTGGCCCAGGAAGGGGTCAGTATCCAGGCCGCGTTAGGCACAGCCTTCACTTACCAGGGCCGTTTGACTGATGCCGGCGGCCCGGTCAACGCCACTTGCGATTTTCAATTCAGCCTGTTCGATGCGGCCAATGGCGGCAGCCAGGTGGGGAATACCCAGACCATCGCCAACGTGACGGTCAGTAGTGGCATGTTCACCACCCAGTTGAACGGCGGCGGCGAGTTTGGCCCCACCGCCTTCACCGGCCAGGCTCGCTGGCTGCAGATTGCGGCTCGCTGCCCGGCCGGGGGCGGCAATTTTACCCTGTTCGATCCGCGCCAGCCGCTAACCACCGCGCCATACAGCCTGTTCAGCCGCTCGACCGGGGCGCTTAACGGCTATACTGTCAGCAGCGCGGCCCCGGCCGGCGGCCAGGTCTTAAAATGGAACGGCTCGCAGTGGACACCCCAGCCGCTTGGCGTGACAATGGTTTTTACCAGTGGCCCAGGTAACCCCCAGACATCACTCAACCCGATTGGTCCCCAGGCCACCGTCACCGTCGCCAGTGGTCAGAAAGTCCTGGTCACCGCAAACAAGGCGTTTGGCTCTATTGCTGTCAATGGTGGAACAGGGTTAAGTCTCTGGATTTGCTATAAACAGATGCCCAACGGCTTGTTGACTCAGGTGGGTACGGGTGCCCAGAATTTGCGGGTTCCCCTGGGGACACGAGCCTTGTTTGGCTTATCGGCTGTGATCGAAGGGTTGAACGGGACGTACGAAGTAGGGCTGTGCGGATCTACCAGCAACACGGCAAGTTGGAATGACAATAATTATGGTTACACTACGGCCCTTGTCAGCAATTGAGTTCGCCCGGTCATTGATGACCGGGCTGGTCAACAACGCCGGATCAATCCAGCCAACCCCATTGATGGGGCGCAGTTTCATAGTCCGACGATTAATCGCCGGACGGGATTGGTGCAATGAAGGACAAGCGAAAATGTTCAACGTTCAAACATTATTTTTGAGGGGGTATTCAATGACTCGCAAATCTATTCAAACTATTCTTTCTGCTCTGGCTTTATTTACGGCACTCCTCAGCCCGTGGCCGGACGCGCCGGCCATGGCAGCCGATCCAATCACCGCCCAGGCCACGATTGGCAGCGGCACGGCCGCCAGTTGTCAGACGAACGCAGCGGCAAATGCCTTTTCCAATGCGGTGGGGGCCGGCGGCGTCGTTGACTTCAACTGTGGCCCCGATCCGGTGGTTATGACCGTCGATACCACCGTCGTTTACCAGCAGGCGACGGTGAACGGGAACGGCCTTATCACCCTCAGCGGTGAAGACCTGCGCCAGATCTTCTACGTGATGACCGCCGGCAACCTGACGCTCAACGACATCGAATTGAAAGATGGCAGCGCCGGGAATGGCGGGGCCATTTATGTTGAGCCGCCCTCTACGGTAACGCTTAACCGCACTTCGATTAGCAGCAGCCACGCCAACAGCCACGGCGGTGCTATTTATAGTTCAGGTATGCTGAATCTTAATGACAGCATCCTGGACAGCAACGTTGCCACCCAGGATGGTGGTGGTATTTATAATAATGGCGGCAGCGTTACCCTTAACAATACCAACTTTTACGATAACCAGGCCAACCGGGGTGGGGCCATTGCCAATCCGCAGTCATCTACTGTGACGCTTAACGGGGGTTATATGATCGGCAATCGCTCAACCGGCGATGGCGGCGCTATTCATAATCGGGGCGCGTTGACCCTCAAGGGCGCCACCCTGGGCAGCAACATTGCCGGTGTCAACGGCGGCGGCATTTTGAATAACGCCGGCACGGTGACGCTTTACGACAGCTACCTGGTGAGCAACCAATCGGCTAACGGCGGCGGCGTCTACACCGTCAACGGGCAGTTAACACTGGAGAGAACGGTCATACGCAGCAGCTTTATCAGCAACCAGGGTGGGGGTATTTTTGCCGCCGGTCCTACCCAAATCAGCAACAGCACCTTTTCCGGCAACCGCGCTCTGAGAGGGGGCGGCATCTTTGCCATCCTTAACCTCACCATTCTCAACAGCACCTTCAACGAAAACCGGGCCGACCAGGGTGGGGCTATCTGGCGCGACCAAGCCTTGCCAACGATGACGCTGAAAAACAGCATTCTGTCCGGCAGCCGCGATACCAACGACAGCAGCCCTAGCCTGAATTGCGACGGCCCATCGCTCACGTCGCTGGGGCACAACATAATCAGCGACAATAGCTGTGTACCTAATCCCAGTTCTGTGGGGGATTTACTGGGCACAGACGCCCAGTTGGGTCCCTGGTTAGGCTCCACACTTCATGGTTACATCCCGGCTGCTTCCAGCCCGGCCATCGATTATGGCCTTGATTGCCCGGCCGTTGACCAGCGTGACTACCCACGTCCCCTAGGCGCTGCCTGCGATGTAGGCAGCATCGAGCGCGGCGCGCTGGTCTATTTACCATTGGTGATTAAATAACTCGGAGAGCCTTGCATAATTCGCCGTAAATACTGCTGTCAACGAATGGACAACGAATAATGGCGAAAATTCGTTTATTCCTTCCATATTCGTTGACAGTTTTGCTCTCAAAATTGATTATGCAAGGCTCTGTAACACGTTCAAGGTAATGACGACTAGAGTCTTGGAGGTGGAGCCGCGGTCAAAATTTCGGTCACCACCGCGTCGAGCGATTTAGCCCGGCCCCGCGCCAAGGCCGCCTCGACCACGGGACGGGGCATCTCGGCTTCAAGCTGGGCCAGCAGATGGGCAGAGCGCTCCCTGGTATTCTGCTCAGTGGCCGGGTGATCAACTGCCAAAACCAGCCATTCTATGGCGATGATCTGGGTCTCCAGGTTAAGCCGATCGCCGGCGGCCCGCACATGCACGTCGGCCAGACTCGCCAGCGCGCTCACCGTTACGGTCACAATTTGATATTCTTGGCCAATCCGCAGCACCTCGTGCAGATGCTGCCGGGCTTCATCATAGTCGCCCAGGGCCACACAGGTTTGGGCCAGTTGAAACAGAATAGCCACCATAACCCAGCGATCTTCGACTTCTCGAAAAATAATCAGGGCCTGTTGCTGTAACTGTTTTCCTTCTGGGTAGCGGTCCTGGCTCATCCGGCCCACCAATTCGCCCAACACACTCAGGCAAAAACCAATACTCCAGCGATCACCGGCGGTTTGACTCAACTGCAAGGCTTCCCTTAAGATAGCTTCAGCCTCCGTATGTCGTCCCAGGGGGATGAGCGCGCGGCCCAGAAAAATTAAGGTGGCGGTCAGTCGCCATGATCGATCCTTTTCTTGCAATACAGCCAGACCGTCTCGCAGAAACTGCTCGGCCTGGCTGTACTCACCCAGTGAAATCGCTACAAAACCTATACCCGAAATAGAGAAGGCCGCCATCGCCACATCGCCACTTCGTTTGGCCAAAGCTGCACTTTTCGTCAGGTGTTGTTTGGCCAGGGCACGTTCGCCTCCCACCCAGGCCAGGAAACCCAGCGTTTGCAGGACGAGGGCTACATCACGGGGGGCGTCAAATTCTCGCAGTAAGGCCAGGCTCTCTTGCAGCCGTTCTTTGGCTTGCTGAAAGTGGCTCAACCGTTGGCAAAAACGGCCATCTCGGGCCACAATTTGGGCGAAAATAAGCTGCTGTGATGCATCGGTTAACTGCCCGGTTCGGCCTAATCGTTTAGCCGCTTCGGAAAAAATGGTATAACCCTGGTGATACCGGCTGGTAGCTTCGTGGAAAAGCCACAAACTCCACAGAAATTGGCCAATCTTATCCCCTTGTATGTTCTCAACAGCGTACTGCCAGGCCGCCAGAATGTTTTCATAATCAGTTTCTATCTTTTGAAAAATCTCCAACTGGCTTGGGCTATTCAAAGATTCGTCCCACTGTTGCATTAACCCGGCATAGTAGGCGCAATGCCGGTTAAGGGTAACACTCTGTTCTGCCGGCGACTCAGCCAGCTTCTCGGCGGCAAACTGGTGGATCAGTTCGTGCATATCATACCGGCCAGTCTCATTCCGGCGTAAGAGCGATTTACTCACCAGTCCCAACAGCAGCGGCAGGGTTGCCCCCGCCACCTGGATAGCCGCCTCCCGCTGAAAGCCCCCCCGAAAAACTGACAGCCGTTTGAGCACCTGTCGTTCCACCTCAGCCATCAAATGCCACGATGACTCGAACACCGCCCGCAAACTGCGATGGCGCTCCGGCATGTTACGCAGCGAGGTGGTCAAAAAATTGAGGTCCCGTTCAATTTCGGTTACCAGTTCGGCGCAGGTCAACACCGGCAGCCAGGTTGCTGCCAGTTCCAAGCCCAACGGCATACCCTGGACAAGCTGGCACAATCGCACCACCTCGCTCCCGTTGACCTCGGTCAGGGCAAAGTCGGCCTGCACTCGCCGGGCGTGCTGGAGGAAGAGGGCGATGGCGCTGTAGGTGTGGAGATTGGTAGTGGATAACCAACGATCTCCCCTGCTCCCCCGCACCCCTGCTTCGCGTCCCCTGCCAGGGTATTCAAGTCCCCCCACCTCGACTACCCACTCCTCCTGCACATTCAATCGTTCCCGTGAAGTCACCAGCAGTTTTAGCCGGGGCACGGCTTGCAGCAGGTTAAGCAGCAACTCCACGCCGTTTAGCGGCAGCAGTTGCTCAAAGTTGTCCAGGATCAGCAGCAATTCTTTGGTCCGCAGGAAGTTAAACAGTTGTGTCTGTGGTTCAGCCGAGCCGCTGAAGGAGAAGTTCAAGGCGCCGGCAATGTGGGTAACGACGCCCTCCAGAGCATCTACCGCCGCCAGGGAGACAAAGAAAACCCCATTCTGGAAGCAAGCCAGGTTTTCCATCCCCGCTTGCAGGGCCAGTCGAGTTTTGCCTACGCCGCCCAATCCTACCAGGCTAATCAGGCGGCAGACCGGCAGATCAAAATACTCGGCCAGGTGAGCCAGTTCCTGCTCCCGGCCTACAAATGGAGTGGCCTGGGGGGGCAGGTTGTGGGGATGGGGCGCATCGGTAGTTTTTAGCTGTTCATACAAAGACCGGGTTTCAGATGACGGGTCGACGCCCAGTTCTCTGGCCAGCACCTGGCAGCAGGTGTCGTACTGAGCCAGGGCCGCGTTACGCTGGCCGCTCTTGGCTAACAACTGCATGAGCTGCCGGTGGGCTTCCTCCTGCCAGGGCTCCAGGGCCAGCAGCCGCCGGGTATAGTCAATGGCCGGGGCAAATTCACCGCGCTCCATATGCTGCATCGAAACGATCCCTAACGCCTGAACCGCCATGTGGTGGAAGCGTTCCTGCTGACTGAGCTGCCACACCTCAAAATCCGACGCATTTCGCACCGTAAACCCTTCCAGAAAATTTCCCCGGTAGAGTTCAATAGCCTGGGCAGCCAGTTGCAGGCCACTGTTGACAGCGCTGGCAGCCAGGAGCGTCTCAAAGAGTTCAACATCCAGCCAGTAAGGACTGGCTCGGTTGAAGCTAATCACCTCCCGCTCAATCTCAATATACGGCCCCACCAATTTACGGAGATTGACTAAAACGGTGCGCAGGTTGGCCCGCGCTTCCGTATCCGGCGAGTCCCCCCACAACAGCGTAGCCAGGGCTTCTCGTTGGTGCGGTCGCCCGGTCACAGCCAGATAGCACAGCAGCGCCTGAGCTTTGGTCGAAACAAAGCCACTGATAGGTCTACCGTCCCGATTAACCTGGAGTTTGCCCAGCAGAGAAAGCTGCAGTTCTCGCATCAGCCGGTAACCTCTTGGCTGTTTATGCCCTCTTCACGATCAACTTCACCTTTGTACCATATTTGTTTGTAAAATCAGGAACGACAAAAATTACCAGAGTATATCACACTTAAATGGACAAATAAGACATAAGACGAATCCTAATCCTTTTCGTAAGGAACCCCATCAGCCGCAGGGGCGATAGATTGGCCAATCACGCCGGCCAATACAATCATCGTGACCAGGTAAGGGGCCATCAACATAAATTCGCTGGGGATGGGCACTTGGGCAATACCGAGGCCTTGTAATTTCACCTGGAGCGCATCGGCGAAGCCAAAAATAAGCGAAGCCCCAAACGCGCCCAGGGGAGTCCACTTACCAAAGATCATCGCCGCCAGGCCAATAAAACCTTTACCGGCGGTCAGCAGTTCATCAAAACGGCCCACCGAGCCAATGGTGAAGTAGGCTCCGCCGATCCCGGCGACCATACCTCCCATAATCACATTGATATAACGAGTTTTAAATACATTGACCCCCAGCGTATCGGCGGCTTTGGGGTGTTCGCCGACGGCGATGGTGCGCAGCCCCCAACGGGTGTAGAAAAGCATGAGGTGAATAGCAATAACCAGAATAAATAAAACATAAATAATAAAGTTATTTTCAAAGAAAAGAGGGCCGATGATGGGGATATTGGAGAGCAGTGGAATTTGGAGCATTTTGAAAGTACCGCCACTATTAAGCGTCTGAATGGGTTGCAAAAATCGCTGGCTCAGAAAGCTGGTGATACCTACCGAAAAAATATTGATGACTGTACCGCTGACAATTTGATCCACCTTAAACTGGATAGCCATCCAGGCGTGAAAGGCAGCCAACAACCCGCCGGTGAGCATCGCCGCCAGCAAACCTAACAACAGATACCAGGGTAGCGCATTGGAGATATTAGCCCCATCAAGCGTCTGGCCAATACCAATCAACCAAGCCGGGAACACAGGTTCATTGGTAGCCGGATTAATGGCGTCGTAATTACGAAAGATACTGGCCACTACAACCGCCACCATCGCTCCACTCAACATCATCCCTTCAATCGCAATATTAACCACCCCACATCGCTCGCACAAGATGCCGCTCAACGCGCCCAGGGCAATCGGCGTGGCCCGCAGCAAGGAGGCTGAGATCATACCAAGCAAATTCATCGAAATGCCGCGCGCCGCCCAGGTGAGGAAAGCAAAGATAAAAATCAAAACCACAACTAACAGGGCCAGGTTTATATTTTTGAACCCTTTAGCCAGTTGCCAACCGCCAACAAAGGCAACCACCACCGTCAGAAGCCAAAGGGTTGTCTGGGTAGGCAGCACCCACTCCCCTAAACGGGGGGCATTGGTTTTAGCGCCTGGATTCAAACCGAAGGTAGTGGTCATATCAGACGTGGTATTGTAGGCGAATAAACCGGCAATGACCAGAGCCACCAGGAGAAAGAAAATCCCCATGCCCACGTTCCGTTTTTCTCTAATCACTGTGGCTGTTGCTGTCAGTGCTGCTGTACTCATTAGTTTCTCCTAATCTCAGTAGACCCAAATTTGTGTAGGATAGCATCCCTATGCCGCTCGCTGATGCCGTGAGGTAAATATTTCTCGCCTTATCAAGCCCCCCAGCCCCGGGCAAAGGTTGTTTCTTCCCCCTCGGATTTGGCCCTGACCCGATAAATCCAGCGTACAATAGCCGGTGCGGCGATAAAAACGATAATCAGCGCCTGGACAATTGAGATAATATCAACCGGGATACTGGCGAGCGATTGCATCCGGGTTGCGCCGTTACGTAGGGTTCCAAAGAGAAGCGCCGCCAGCACCACCCCCAGTGGATGGCTTTTGCCCAGCAGGGCCAGGGCAATGGCATCAAATCCATACCCGGCCGAAAATCCACTGGCCAGGAAGTGATTCAGACCCAGCACTTCATTGGCTCCCGCCAGGCCGGCCAGCCCTCCACTTAGTGCCATCGTAAGGACAGTAATCCGGGTAATTTTTATGCCGCCGTAGCGGGCCGCATTGGGATTGGAGCCGGTTGTTCTGATTTCAAAGCCTATGGTGGTTTTGAACAACAGCCACCAAACTCCAAAAGCCACCGCCAGGGCCAGGAAAAAGCCCCAGTGAAAGCGATAACCGGCAAAAAGTTGAGGCAGATAGGCGCTCGGAAAAATTTGGGCCGTGACCGGCGCGGTGCAGCCAGGCCGGCAGATCAGGCCGGTAAAGGCCCAGTCGAAAAAGCGATAGGCGATATAATTCATCATAATCGTGTTGATGACTTCGTGCGCGCCGGTTTTGGCTTTCAAATAACCGGGGATCGCCCCATACATAGCCCCACCGAGTAGTCCACCCAGTATAGCCAGAGGCAAGTGAATAAACGCAGGCAATTGGAAACTGTAACCAATAACGACTGCCACTCCGGCCGCCACCAACAATTGTCCTTCACCGCCAATATTAAACAGACCGCCTCGGAAGCCAATGGCTACAGCCAAACCGGTGAAGATATAAGGGGTCGCGGCGACCAAGCTTTCACTGATAGCCCCAGCATCGCCCAATGAGCCGGCAAACAGCGCTCCGTAAGCCGTCGAGACACTCTGCCAGACCGCGGCCAGGCCGGCGCTCAGGCCACCCTCATCAAACGCGGCATAGACCGCCGCATCGGTGACCACAATAAGCACCCCACCAATGATCAGGGCGGTAAAGACGGCCAACAGGGGCACCAAGATCGTATCAAGAAGGCGCCTGATGAGAGAAAAGATTTGAGGCTGTTTACCTTCCGGCGTGGTTGGTTTTACTTTTGCACTTGCTTCCATAAATTCTCTCCATTTATAACATCCGTAAAGCCGGATCGTACATAGCCAGGATATTTTCTAAAGGCGTGTCGGGCTGAATGTGGTGAGAACTACACATAATATATCCCCCCCCGGTCCCCAAAACCTTCACCCGGGCGCTAACTTCTTGCTGCACTTGATCCACTGTACCTCGCGGCAAGGTTTTGATGATGTCCACACCGCCATGAAAAGTGAGCTGTTGGCCGTACTGGACCTTTAAGCCGGCCGGTTCCATCCCTTTGGAATCCGGCTGAATCGGATTGAGCACATTAACGCCAATCTCGATCAATTCAGGAATCAACGGGGCGACAGCGCCGTCGCAATGGTACATAGCTGCTTTGTCATAACGGTGAATCAGGTCGAGGATTTTTTGATGGCGAGGTTTGACCGACTTACGCCAGGCGCGGGGCGAGATGAGCAGCGAGTTTTGGGTCGCCACATCATCGTAGGTATAAATCATATCCAATTTATCGCCGGCTAGTTCCAGCACCGTTTCCAGGTTGGCCAGGTGAACCTCTAATAACCGATCCATAATATATTCAGACATGGCCGGATTGACGGCAAAATCCAGCATAAACTGCTCCAGGCCGCGCAGCGCCCAAGCTTGCTCAAAAAAGGAGCCAAGCCGGAAACGGATGTTAAAAGGTCCATCCTGTTGCAAACGGTCAATCATCGCCGGCAACTCAGAGAAATCCCACCAGTCGGGTGTAGGCCAGGTATGGCTTTGCAAATCGCCGATTGAGGTCGCTTCACCCAAAACCCAGCTGGCAAAGCCCTCGTACTCACCAAAGAGATGCTGCTCAACTTTGTAGTGAGCGCCCCAGATGTCATACAGGGTTCTATCCGGCATAATCTGTCGCCACATCCGGTTGGGCGTTGACCGGATCAGAGTGCTCCACCAATCTACCCGTGCGCCGGGTTTGATTACATTTTCTGGGGGAGCGCAAAACATATCATAAGAAAAAAGACGGCAGTCTACGCCAAGTTGGCGCAGCAGTGCTTCTCGCTGCGGCTCCAGCCAATCCATATCTTCCATACCCATAGGATTGAGTTGGAAATGCTTGGCGAGCAGATTCCATACCTCGGTCGTGGCTACAAAATCACACGGAACCCGGTCTGCTTCCTCGTGCCGGATGGCAACCTGAACTCGTTCTTGATGGGTCAATCTTTGGGGCATTTTCAACCTTTTTGGGTTATAGGTCCTAAAGGTCTTGGAGGCCTTTAGGGTCTAAAAACTACCGCCGAAACAACGCCAACAGGTAATCCAAAAAGCCTTCAACCTCAACTTTATCCGCCGCCCGGATGAGCCGTCCGCCCTCGTCTACTACCTTGATCCGCCCGGCGCTTGGTCCGGCAGGGATAGTTTCAGTGCGTACCTCACGCAGAGTGATAAATTGCGGCGCACCCAGATAGCCGGTGGTTAGAGTATCCCACATGTAATAGATATACTCATTCATCGGAATCGTGCCAACGGTGATAGCCCAGCACTGCCCGGCCAAATCAGACAGCGGATAGCGACGCTGGCGGGCCAATCGCTGTAAAAAGTCCCAACCTACGGGGACATGATTGGTAGCATCTAATGGAAAGATGGTGATGGGTGCTTCGGTACTGATTTGCCACAGGGCGTGCATGGCGGGTGGATCCCAATAAGCATTCCATTCGGCGCTGCCGTCATGCTCATAATCGCGCACATTGCCCTCTACCCGCAAAGCGCCGCCCATCCAGACGATTTCTTCAATCCGGGTCGCCAGGTCGGGTTCTCCGGTCAGCGCCGTCGCCAGATTGGTCGCGGGTCCCGTCATAAGCACGGTGACAGGTTCTTGAGCTTGTCGCAATTTTCGGGCCAAAAATTTGTGCCCCGGTTCAGACCCGGGCCGGGAGAGAGGCTCCTCAGGCTCATTGAGGATGGGCAAAGCGTTAACGTGATAAGGTTGGGCTCGCCACATTCGGGGAAAGTGATTAACCCCGCGCAGAACTCCCTGGCTTACTTCAATGTCCGGACGGCCAAAAAAGCGTAGAATCTTGAGGGTGGCCGATGTCGCCGGTCCCAGAAAACAATCGGCCGGCGTAATCACCACCCCAATCAAGTTAATGTGGGGCATCGCCAACAACATCATTAACGAAAGTAGATCATCGATCCCGCCATCCTGGTCATAAAGCACGGTTCGTTTTGGCGGTGATGAGTAATTAGTCATTGCTAATTAGTTCCTCAACCCAAATCTAAAATCGTAAATCGTAAATCCTTTTACATCACCGTCTCAACATCAACCTCAACCGGTTCGCCCGCGACCTCGGTAACTAAATCGGCGGGGCGAGAACCGGCCATAAGGAGGCCCAATTGGTCTTTGGTAACTCGATTGGCCGGCAGAATATCCACAATTTTGCCCTCAAACATCACCGCAATCCGATCACTCAAGGCGCGTATTTCGTCTAACTCGGTTGACACCACCAACACGGCCGTACCCTCATCGCGCTTTTGAATGATACGGCCATGAATATATTCAATAGAACCAACGTCGAGGCCGCGAGTGGGCTGGGAGGCAATCAGCAGCTTGATAGGCCGTGAAAATTCACGAGCGACAATTACCTTTTGCTGGTTACCCCCGGAGAGATTTCCGGCTGACACTTCGATCCCGGGCGTCCGCACATCAAATTCTTTGACCAGTTGGGTAGCGTTTTGGTTTACTTTCTCTTCATCAATCACAATACCTCTGGCAAAAGTATTGTAATAAGTACTCAAAATCATATTGTCCTTAACCGGGAACTTCAACACCAGGCCATCTCGCTGGCGATCTTCCGGAACGTGGGCTACGCCCAGTTCGGTGATTTTACGGGGTGAAGCATGGTTGACATTTTGGCCGGTGATCTTAATGGTTCCACCGTCGGGATGGCTCAGGCCGGTCAGGGCTTTAACCAATTCGGTTTGACCGTTCCCCTGCACCCCGGCAACACCCAAAATCTCGCCAGCCTTGACCTCAAAAGAGACACCTTTAACAGCCAGGTGACCCCGGTCGTCCCGCACGAAAAGGTCTTCAACCCTAAGCACCGGTTCGCCCGGCACGGCGCTCTTCTTGCGCACCATCAATTCGACGGCCCGGCCTACCATCAGCTCGGCCAACGATTGGGGCGTGGCCTCAGCCGGGGTAGTTGTGCCAACCGTGCGGCCCCGGCGAATGACGGTGATGCGGTCGGCTACCGCCAGCACCTCTTTTAATTTGTGGGTGATGAAAATCAAAGAGACGCCTTGCGCCACCAGGGATTTAATAATGCCAAACAACTCCTCGACCTCCTGGGGGGTAAGTACGGCTGTCGGCTCGTCCAGAATCAGAATATTGGCGTGACGGTAGAGAACTTTGATAATTTCGACTCGCTGCTGGATTCCCACCGGCAAATCTTTAATGTAAGCGTCGGGATCGACCTGTAAACCATATTTCTGGGAGATTTCGCGGATACGATTGGCCACCATTTTACGATCTAAAATGAGACCGCCCTGCAACGTCTCCTCGCCCAGCATCACATTTTCGGTCACGGTCAGTACAGGGATCAGCATAAAGTGCTGATGGACCATGCCAATGCCCTGCCGGATGGCATCCATCGGGCCGGAAATTTCGACCTTCTGGCCATTGATAAAAATTTCCCCTTTGGTTGGCTTATACAAGCCATAAAGGATGTTCATGAGGGTGCTTTTGCCGGCGCCGTTTTCGCCCAGCAAGGCATGAATCTCCCCTTTTTCCAGGGTCAAATTAATATCATCATTAGCTAACACACCGGGGAATTGTTTAGTAATACCGCGCAGTTCCAATATTGGGGGCATAAGCTTGTTCCCTCCCTGTCTTACACAATTTTTTCTCTAATTCTGGCGCTCACATAATCCAGCGTGGCTACCACGATGGCAATAGCGATCATCTGCACGCTGGCCTGGCGATATTTGAGCAAATTTAGATTCTGTTGGAGCAAGAAACCAATTCCACCCCCGCCCGCAAAGCCGATAATGGTTGACATACGGACATTGATATCCCAGCGATAAATGGTGAAGGCAATGTAGGGCGGCACGATTTGGGGGATAACAGCGTAGATAATGGTCTGCAAACGATTGGCGCCGGTGGCAGTAACTGCTTCGAGAGGACCTTCGGAAATGTTCTCGACCTGCTCCGAATATAGCTTACCCAACGCGGCGATGGTGTGCAAGGTCAGAGCCATCACCCCGGCAAAGGGACCAATCCCCACCCAGACCACAAAAACAATAGCCATAATCAACGGCTCGATAGCGCGCAGTACATTCAGGATAGTGCGGCAGACATAGTAGATAATCATCCCCGACGGCATGGCCCGATCCGGCGCAAGCACGACGGCCGCCACTCCCAGCAGTACGGCCCCGATAGCGGCTGAGATACCCATGAACCCCCCAGGGGTTTTCATTTCATACAGCCAAACAATAAAGCCGGCCAGCAAGCCGAACAGAATAGCTCCGGCCAGAAGGGCCATAACGATGGTATAAAGTTTGCCCAGGGTCGTTTTGCCGGCCTGGCGCAATAGGTTTTCAGATATAGGGCCAACAACTGAGCTAAAGGCAAAGGCTCCCACCACCCCACCTACCAACGGTAAAAAAACAATTAAGGCATCGGCTACGGTAAAGATAAAGTCACCCAAAAAAGCAAACGGTCCCAAAACTGGGACCAACCCCCGGCCTATCATCAGTCCTAAACCGCCGATCAACCCCAACGCCAAAGCCGCCAGCACGATGACTAACAGCCCCAGGCCATAACTCCGCATTTTGGACCACCAGTTAGCTGAGACAACCCCACGCGTGGAGGCTTGAACGGTTAAAAACAGCAGGATAGGTCCGGTGACAATCATCCCGGCCGTCACATTTCCACTGATTAAATCCGCCGCCTGCTGGCCCAGCATGCCAAACAGCCACATGCCCGCAGCCCAGCCGAGCGGAATGACCACCAGCAGCGTAATCAAACTGCCGAGGGTGCTGGTCACCTGGATCATCAAATTTCTGGCCGATAGGAAGCTGACCGGGATGGATAAAATCGTCCCCAACGCCGTAGCAATCAAGGCTAAAAAGATGGTTTCGATAATCTTGGCAAAAGTCTCATTAACAGATTGGCTGGGCCGAGGCCAGCCCGATTGCCGATTGATTACTACCCGTACTTTCTGCGGCTCTTCAGAAGTGCGCCCTTTTCTAAGCTCTACCGTCTTCGAGAAACCACCCTGCGGATCAGCTTTAATTTTTTGATTGGTCAGTGGCAACTCAACCGTCTGCTTTGGATCGGCGGCATAGGGCACAAAATAGAGAAAAAGGTCCTCACCCGGTACAAAACCACTCCCCGAAACCTCGATTTCGCTGCCCGGTTCGGCGCAACCAGCGGATAACTTGATGGACGGTCCCGGCTGGCTAAAATCGGGTAGGGTAAATGGGTTGGCCGGGCACGGCACCAGAATAGCCGCCTCCACGTTCACCCGTTCCGTGTCATACTCGACCAAATCCGGCCGGGCCAGCGTACGCAGGACGTTGACCAACTGTTGCTGTCGTCTTTCTTCCTTGGGCTCCTCCAGGTTTATCTGAGTCACCTGGAAGCCATAAGCAACGACAATAATAATGACCAGGGTGATCAAAAAAGTACGGATAAAACGTCCTGCCGGTTTGGGTCCATTTTTTTGCATTTTAGCCATTCCTCTCTATCCGATCCGCTCGGCATCCTTGCCATAAATTTCCCGGAATCGTTCATCATCAATCTCATGCGGCAGGCCGTCAAAGACCAACTGGCCCTGATTAAGAGCAATGGCCCGGTCGGCATAACGCTGCACCAGATCGAGGAAATGCAGACTGCAAATCACGGTAATGCCGTCTTCCTGATTGAGCTGCTTCAGAATTTTCATAATGCTGTGGGCCAAGACCGGATCAAGGCTGGCGACCGGCTCGTCGGCCAACAAAATCGCCGGATTCTGCATCAGGGCGCGAGCGATACCCACCCGCTGCTGCTGGCCGCCGCTTAACTCGTCGGCCCGCACCTGGGCCTTGTCGCCAATGCCGACGCGTTCCAACTTCTCCAGGGCTAGCCGCACATCCTCGCCGGGAAAGCGGTTAACCAGGCTCCAAAACGGGTTGATGTAGCCCAGCCGGCCGGCCAGGGTATTGGTCAACACCGACGAGCGCGTGACCAGGTTAAAATGCTGAAATATCATGCCAATCCGCCGCCGAATCCGGCGCATCTCCTCCTGCGGAGCCGCCGTAACGTCTACCCCATTCCAGATCACCTGGCCGGAGGTCGGTTCAATTAAACGATTGATACAGCGTAGTAAGGTTGATTTGCCGGAGCCGCTCAGACCCACCACCGCCAAAAATTGGCCGGGAGACACGCTAAAGCTGACCCCGTCCAGCGCCCGCACTTTGTTATCATAAACTTTGACCAGGTTTTTTACTTCAAGCAAGGTGCCTCCTCGAAAATAAGTTGTAGGTTCCAGGTTAAAGGTTGAAAGTTATATCAAAACCTTCAACCTTTAACTTATATGTGAGCCGGCCATCAACAAACCCAATTGTTCACGGCTGGACTGGGCGGCCTCAAGGCTGCTGACAATTTCGCCTTCATACATCACGATAATACGATCCGACAGCGACATAATTTCGTCCAACTCGGCTGAAACAAGCAACACCGCTACGCCGGCATCCCGCTGTTCAATAATCTGGCGATGAATGAATTCAATGGAACCGACATCGACGCCCCGGGTGGGTTGGCTGGCAATAAGGAGTTTAACCTCCCGCCCTCCCAGCTCACGGGCCACGACCAATTTCTGCTGGTTGCCGCCGGACAGGCTGCCGCCTGTGTTTTCCGCTGAAGGGGTGCGGATATCAAACTTTTGGATCAACGCTACGGCGTGCTCAGAGATCGTCTGGCGGTTTAGCATCCAACCCACCGTATAGGGGGACAGATAATAATTGTTCAGCACCAGATTATCGGCAATAGTATACTGCAAGACCATACCATAGCGGTGCCGGTCTTCGGGTATGTGAGCCACGCCCTGTTCCGTGACCCGGCGCGGCCTGGCGGCGGTTACGTCTACGCCATTCACCAGAACCTGGCCGCTTTCAGGCTTACGCAGGCCGGTCAGGACTTCTACCAGCTCAGTTTGCCCGTTCCCCTGTACGCCGGCCACGCCCAACACTTCACCGGCGCGGACATGGAATGAAACCCCTCGCACTACCCGATGATTCCGATTATCTTTAGCCGAGAGGTTGTTCACTTCCATGACGACTTCGCCCGGTTGGGCCTGAGCCTTGGGCAGATAAAAGACGATCTCTCGACCCACCATCATCGCCGCCAGCGTTTCCGGCGTAGCTTGAGCGGGTGTTGTTTCACCCACTACCTGGCCGTCCCGCATCACTACAATTCGATCAGAAATAGCCATGACCTCTTTCAATTTGTGGGTAATGAAGATAATCGACTTGCCTTGAGCCGTCAAACCACGCATCACCGTAAATAGTTCTTCCACCTCTTGAGGGGTCAGAACTGCCGTCGGCTCATCCAGAATTAAGATTTCGGCTTCCCGGTAGAGCGTCTTGATAATCTCCACCCGCTGCTGCATACCTACGGGTAATTCTTCGACCACAGCCGTAGGGTCAATAGGCAAACCATATTTCTCTGAAAGCTCCCGAACCCGCTTAACAGCCTGGGTATTACTTAAGACCCCCCCCTGGTGTGACACTTCAGCGCCGAGGATGACATTTTCAGCCACAGTAAAGACAGGCACCAACTGAAAATGTTGATGGACCATGCCAATACCCAAATTAATGGCGTCTCGCGGCGTGTTCAAATGTACCGGCTGGCCGCGAACAATAATTTCGCCTTCATCTGGGTGATAAAGTCCATAAACAATGTTCATCAAGGTGCTTTTGCCGGCTCCATTTTCGCCTAGCAGGGCCAAAATCTCCCCCTGGCGCAACTGGAGACTAACCTTAGCATTAGCCAGCACACCGGGAAAACGTTTGGTGATATTTCTTGTTTCAAGGACAACAGGGTTAGTCACAGTCCTTACTCCGTTTCGTAGGGTTTACCGGTAGCCGCCGGCGGGCGCGCCCGGCCCACAAAACCGGCCAAAACTAAAACGGTTAAGAGATAAGGCAACATCCCAATAAATTCGTGAGGTATCTGCAGATTACCCGTGAACTGTAATTGGGTTTGGAGCGCATTGGCCAGGCCAAACAAGAGGGCGGCCCCCCACGCGCCGTAGGGATTCCATTTGCCAAAGATCATGGCAGCCAGGGCAATGAAGCCCCGCCCATTGGTCATGAGCCGTTCAAAGCTGCCCACGGCTTCCAGGGTTAAAAAACCGCCGCCTAACCCGGCTACCATGCCGCCAATGATGACATTGATATAGCGCATAAAGATAACATTGATCCCCACCGTATCGGCGGCCCGAGGATGTTCGCCCACCGAACGGGTTCTTAACCCCCAGACCGTCCGAAATAGAACAAAATGAGTCACCACCACCATGACGATGGCGGTATAGGTGATGGGCGGGTTATCAAACAGCACCGGGCCGATGAGGGGCAGATCGGCCAGGAGAGGAATCCGGACCGCCTCCAATTTTCCCTGGGTCGTCGCGCCGGCTTGATAAAAATAACCGGTCAGGCCGATGGCCAGAATATTGATCACCGTACCGCTGATAATTTGGTCGACCTTGAAAGTGATAGATAACCAGGCGTGTAACAGTCCCATCAAGCCCCCGGTCAAAATAGCAACCAGGACGGCCATGAGCAAACTGCCGGTGTAAACACTGGTCATAAAACCGGCAAAGGCCGCGCTTAACATCATCCCTTCGATGGCAATATTGACCACGCCTGAACGTTCACAAAAGATACCACTTAATGCGCCGAGTGTAATCGGGGTACTCTGGCGCAGAGCAGCCCGTAAAACACTGGCAATAATGAGCATCAGATCCATTTCGCCCTCCTATCGTTGTCCCCAGCCTGCGCTCAACACGCCGCTGCTAATTTCGTCCTCGCGGCGGGCGCGAATACGATAAATGATCCGAATGATTTGATCGGCGGCTACAAACATCAGAATGAGAGCCTGCACGACCTGGATGATTTCGGTCGGGACATCCGACAAACGCTGCATCCGGGTGGCTCCGGCATTCATCGCGCCAAAAAGGAAGGCGGTTAAAATAACGCCAATGGGATGATTTTTAGCTAGCAGAGCAATCGTAATACTATCAAAACCATAACCAACATTAAAACCGGGGGCAAAGTAATAGTTACGTCCCAACGTCTCCACCGTCCCCGCTAACCCGGCCAGTAATCCCGCCACGGCCATGGTGATCACGGTGATACGTTTTACGTTGACGCCGGCATAAGCTCCGGCGTTTGGGTTCAGGCCGACCATTCGCAGTTCATAGCCAAAGGGCGTTTTCCAAATGAGCCACCAGATGACGACAGCCGCGATGATCGCCAGGAGCACCCCCAAGTGTAAACCATTTTCGGTTATTAATGGCAGGCGGGCCGAATCTAGAACATTGGGCGTTTGAGGAACAATGGTTCCCTGGGCTTGCAGGGGGCCGGAAACCAGGTAGCCGGTAAAAATAATACCGATATAATTAAACATGATCGTGGTAATAACTTCGTGCGCACCGGTATAAGCTTTCAGAAAGCCGGGAATACTGCCCCATAGAGCGCCGCCCAAAGCGCCGCTGAGCAAGGCCAAGGGTAGATGAACTGCCAGGGGTAAGCCCTCAAAGGCAAAGCCGACATAGGCGGCGCAGATAGAGCCAATAAAAAGCTGTCCCTCGGCCCCAATGTTGAACAAGCCTCCTTTGAAGGCAAAAGCGACGGACAGCCCGGCAAAGATAAAAGGCACCATATTTAATAGAGTTCTGGTCCACCCCCGCGAACTGCCAAAGGCTCCATCCACCAGGCCCCGGTAAGCCTCAAGCGGGTTATAACCATAAGCCAGCAAGAAGATTGAACCAACCACTACCGCGGTCAGGATAGCCAACAGAGGGATCGCAATCGCCTGTAGGGTGTTAATGACTCTGGCATTCATAAACGTAGCCGGGCTTTGTTCTGATTTCATAGACAACTTTCTAACCGGTAGGAGATTCGTTACCACTCAACCCTATAGACATTTCCCCCTGCTTTGCAGGTCGAAATGACATGGCTGAGTAGTTACATGAGGCGATATAAAAATTGGGCAGGAGGTACGGTCTCCCCCTGCCCAATTAAAAACTTAACCTTACAAACCCAGAGGCTGAGCCGGGTCTACGACGACCGGGCGAATCTTATTTAAAGATATCTTCTTCGGTATAACCCAGTATGGTAATGAGTTGGCGCACCGGATCGTAGAAGGAGTCATCCACCGGATCTATCCCCGACCAGCCATAGAAGTCTTCATTGCAGATAGACTCTTTGCACTGCTCGGAAGCGGCAAACTTGACCATCGCATCAATGATTACCTGCCGCGTCGCTTCAGGAAAGTCAGGGGAGAAGCTCATGGTATCGTTGGGAATTTGTTGGCTCAGGGATAGGATACCAACCTTCTCAAAGACATCCGGCGCAGTTTCAGCCGCAGCACAGCGAGCGTCTAGCACCCGTATCTCACCGGCAAGACAGTTACCCTCGGCGTCGCGAGTGACGTCTGCCGGTTCAAACGGTTCTGGATTATCGCCATACTGCCACTTAGGCTCCATCGACGGCGGGCTGAAGTAAGAAGTAGCAAAGTCAACATCGCCGTTATAGACCGCCAGCACGGCCTGGGGATGGCCGCCCGCCTCGACAATCTCACCCGGTTCAACGCCGGCGTCTTTCAACATCACCTGTGGATACAGGTAACCGGAGGTCGAACCCAAATCGGGCACAGCCCACTTCTTCCCGGCGAGATCTTTAACATCTTTGATGCCGCTATCGCGTTGGACGAGGAATTGAGTGGTATACCAACTTAAACCTCGGCGGACTGCTGCTGCACCGACTTCGACGCCGCAGTTATTGTTAGCCAGCACATAACCCAGGGCCGGGATAAAACCGATGGTATCTTCCGGCGAGGCGCACATCGCCTCGACGGTGGCGGCGTAGCTGGTGGGCACGTCCACCTTGAAGGTCAGGCCGGTTGCCTCATTCAACGCCTTGGCCATCACGTCGCCGCCGGTAACGATAACCCCGGCATCCACCGAGGGTACAAACAACACATTGATCGGCTTCTCGGCGCTGCCCAACTCACCGGCGGCCGGGGCGGCCACCGGAGCGGCTGCTTCTTCTTCAGCCGCCGCTTCACCATAACCGGTTTTGATCGAACCATCCTTCAGTCCGGCCGCTATTTCTTCCAGTTGGGTCTTGACTTCAGCCGGAACTTTAGCCTCAAAATCGTGGAAGGGAGCCAAACCGGCCCCGCCGAAGTAGTTGCCGCTGGGGAACTTATCTTGAGCCGCCAGATTGATCAACTCTTCAACCCCCGGCACGATCATCTTCATGGCGCTGGAAACCAGGCAAGGATGCGCCTCCGGTACGGTTTCCCACTGGTCGGTGTCTACCCCAATGCAATACACACCCTCATGGCCGGCTGTTTCAATCAACGCGCCGTTGCCGGTTTTACCGCCAGCCCCAAACACCACGTCGGCGCCCTGATCGATCGCCTGAGCCGATGTAGTTGCGCCCCACTCAGGGTCGGTGAAGGCTACATCCAACCCACCGGGGTGATAGGTGCTGATCACCTTGATATCGGGCTTGACTGACTTGGCCCCGGCTTCGTAACCTTCTTTAAAGGCGACTACCGGCGGCACCAGGTCGGTCCCCAAGACGGCCGCAATGGTATTGCTCTGGCTCAGGTTAGCCGCCAGCACGCCGGCCAGGTAACCGGATTGGTCTTCGTGGAAAACGAGACCAACCAAGTTGGGCACTGCTTCTCCCTGAAATTGATCAACGCCGATGAACTTGACCTCGGGCCATTTCTGAGCTGCCTCAATGGTCGCCGGGCCAAGGGCAAAGCCAACGGTGATAATCACATCATAATCGGCGTCGGCAAACTCGGCAATATTGTCCAGGTAATCTTTGGCATCCTGGGTTTCAATATAGTCGGCTTCACCACCTATCGCGGCTGCGCCAGACTGCGCGCCTTCCCAGGCCGATTGGTTGAAGCTTTTATCGTCCACTTCGCCCACGTCGGTGACTAAGCCAACCTTAAGCGCCTTAGTTTCAGCCGGCGCTGCTGCTGCTTCAGGGGCAGCCACGGGCCAGCCGGTTTTGATGCTGCCGTCAACGATACCCTGTTCTACGGCGGTCAACTCATCGCGTAGTTCTTGCGGGACCGCATCTTCAAATTCGTGGAAGGGAGCTAAACCTAAGCCTTTATTGGCCAGGGTTAGAATGAAATTAGTGCCACCCGCAAAGGCGCCATTCTCGACCTGCTTGATCTGTTCAACAATACCAACATCAATTTTCTTGAGTATGCTGGTCAAAAAGACATCTTTAAACTCGGGGGCTGTTTGGGTTTGATCGGCATCCACGCCGATAACCTTAAAGCCACGATCCTGAGCCGCTGCGGCTGAACCTAATCCAACGGGGCCAGCCACGGGGAGAATGATGTCGCACCCTTCGTCAAAGAAGTTTTCAGCAAAACTGCGGCCATCGTCCAGGCTTTCAAAGTTGCCTGTAAACGAGCCATCGCCACCACCTTCGGCGGCCGGATCGGTCTTCCAGCCAAGCACTTTAATATCAGCGCCTTTTTGCTCGTTGTAATATTTCACCCCATGCTCAAAGCCCACCATAAATTCCACTACCGGTGGGATTTTGATGCCGCCATAGGTGCAAACCGTACCTGTTTCAGACATGCCGGCCGCTAGATAACCGGCCAGGAAGGAAGGTTCAGCTATAGCGGAGAGAATGCCCACAGTTCCAGGGGCCTGGCTGGCGGAATCAACAATGATGAACGGAATATCAGGGTTAGCTTCCGAGGCCGCTTTGGTCGCATCGGCCAGCAAAAAGCCTACCGTGATGATGCCATCATATTTTTGCTGGACAAACTCATTGATATTTTTCTCGTAATCGGTCTGCTGCTGGCTTTCCAGGTATTGAACGTCGACACCCAATTCTTTACCCGCCTGTTGCATACCTGCCCAAGCCAATTGGTTAAAACTCTTGTCGTCAATACCGCCGACGTCGGTCACCTGGCCATACTTATGCGCGCCAGTGGCGGGAGCGGCTGCCTCTTCCGTCGCTGCCGGAGCGGCTACCTCTTCTGTAGCCGCCGGAGCGGCTGCTTCCGTCGCCGCCGGTTTTTCTTCGGCTGGTTTTTGTTCAGGTACGGGAGTAGCTGCCCCAGTACAAGCCGCAACCAAAACTACTATCACCAACAACGTGATTAACCAACTAAAACGTTTTATCATTTTTCTCCTCCTGAGAAAATTGGAAAAATTTTAGCCTGAACGATGAAACTTTTACAAAGTTATAATCTTGTCAACAAAGATATTGAGCGTCACCTCCTTTACGGTTATTTAGAAACCACGACGTTTCGATCAAACCCACGTCCGAGGTTTGGCAAGACGCTTATCGTTCCAGGTAGAGTGGATAGTAGGGCAGTAAATTGTTTATGTATTATAATCTACCTGAGAAAGTGAAGCAAAAAGAAACAACCCATTGACATCAGTAACAGCTTATGTTATCCTCCACTTTCAGGAGACGACTATGGCAGTTAGACATCTCTGTGTTGGTTCACTGGCTCTGAACGATACGGTCTATGCGGATGGCCGCACTAGCATGGCCGACCCCGGCGGTAATGCCCTGTACGCCGCCGTTGGGGCCAATATCTGGACCAATCAGGTCGGCCTTGCGGCGGTGGTCGGTTACGATTGGCCGCCCGAATATACGAACTTACTCCACCAGAGCGCCATCAACACGTCCGGTCTGGTCCATAAAAATGAGGAAACTTTACGGGCCTGGACCATTTATGAACAAAGCGGCTATCGGCGCTATCTTTCCCGTAATACCGAAGTCGTTTTATTGACGCCTAGCCCCTATAGCAGCACCCCGCTGACGGCCAAAGAAACCGCCGCCTACAGCGCCGCAGCCCGCCAGGTTCATCTGCGCAACTGCCCCCTGCCGCAAGAGTTACCAGCCCACCTATGGCAGGTCAACTCTATTCATCTCTGCCCTATGCGCCTGGAGACTATTCTCACCTGGCTGGATTATCTGCGCCATAGGCCGGAAATTTTTGTCTCAGTGGACATTTTGCCCTACCCCCTTGAGGGCCATCTGGACGATCCCGACCTGGTTAAATTGCTCAGCCGGGTTGATGCTTTTATGCCCAGTGAAACTGAGGCTGACAGCCTGATGCCCGGCTACGCTATTGACTTCTTGTGCCGCGAGCTAGCCAAGCGCGGTCCCCAAATCATTGTCGTCAAACAGGGCGATCACGGCGCAGCGGTCTACGACCGCAGCCAGGATACACTTTACCAACTCCAACCCTACCCGGCCAAGGTGGACGACCTGACCGGCGCCGGCGACTCTTTCTGTGGCGGCTTCTCGGTTGGTTATCTACAAACCGGCAACCCGGTCGAGGCCGTGTTGTACGGCACAGTTTCGGCTTCGTTCATCATCGAGGGCTTTGGGGGATTGCACGCCCTGTCCAAAACTCGCGCCGAGGCCGAGGAACGCCTCACTACCCTAAAGGAAATCAACAAATTGTAGAAAGTTACAGGTTGAAGGTTAAAGCCACTTTGCTACCCGCTACCCGCCACCTGCTACCTGCTACTTTGCTACCTGCTACTTTGCTACCTGCAATATGACATTCATCATGCCTAACAATGACATTCGTCACTACCCAAAAGTACTACCTTTTGCTATAGTTGAATTATAAGCAGCTGGGGTCAAACCAACTCATCTTAAGTTGGGTCGTGCGAGGTTCAAAGGAGAGCCTGCCGTCCATAAAGTTTATTAAAAAGACCCGCCGCTCATTGTTACACAGTCCGTACAACTACATATTCATTCTCCATTTACTAACAGGGCCTTCCTTTAATAGGGAGGCCCTGCTAATTTTAAATACGAAAACCCATCTCAGACCCTAAAGGTCTCAAAGACCTTTAGGGTCTTCATCCGGCAAGAAACAGCGCATTTCTGGGTAGATTTTAAAGTGCCTCCCTTTTATCCCTACCTTTCTTCTGTGTTATAATCCCTCTTACCTATTTTTAACAACCCTGAACAGCGTGTATATCAGCCAATTTTCGCTCACAAACTATCGCAATTACAGCCGTCTCAATGCTGAGTTTCCTCCCGGCCCCATTTTGCTGCGCGGCGATAATGCCCAGGGCAAAACAAACCTGTTGGAAGCAGTTTACCTGCTTTCAACCACTCGCAGCGCGCATGCTCGCGCTGATCAACAGCTAATTAATTGGCTGGCCTTGCGCAAAGAACCGCTCCCTTTTGCCCGGGTTGAGGCCACGATCCAGACTCGCCAGGAGCACTTTAAGTTAGCCATCACCCTCGTGCGCGAAGGGGAGGGCATGCGCAAAGATATCCGGCTCAATGGAACCAAGAAACGGGCGCTCGATGTGATCGGCAAATTGACCACAGTGTTATTCCTGCCCGAAGACATCGAGTTGGTCACCGGCGCGCCCACTATCCGCCGCCGCTACCTGGATACTACCCTCTGTCAAATCAACCCGGAGTATTGCAATGCGCTCAGCCGCTACAACAAAGTGCTGGCTAACCGCAATGCCCTGCTCAAGGATTTGGCCGAGCGTAAGGGCAACCCGGACCAACTCCAATATTGGGATGAACAGTTGGCTCAAGACGGCGCCATGTTGATTACGCAGCGCCACAATGCCGTGTTGGAGTTGGATACCGTTGCCCGGCAGCGCCACCGTGAAGTTAGCGGCGGGAGGGAGGGGCTGCGGCTGTACTACGCGCCCAGCTTCGACATCTACCAGCGCCCCAAACCTGATTACCAGTTACCCCTCATCCTGGAAGATTTGGCCCCCTACAGCACGGTTGCGCCGCCCGCCAAAGAAGTTCGCCAAACTTTTTTGGCCTATCTCCGCCAAGCCCGTCGCGAGGAAATCGACCGTGGGGTGACGCTATTTGGCCCGCATCGCGACGATCTGCACTTTTTGGTCGACGGGATTGACATGACGCTCTACGGTTCGCGAGGGCAACAGCGCACCGCCGCGCTTAGCACCAAACTGGCCGAGGTGGCCCTGATGCAGCAGAGTACCGGCGAAACCCCCGTGCTCCTGCTGGACGACGTTATGAGCGAACTGGATGCCGAGCGCCGCCAGCACATCATCAACATTGTCGATCAGGCCGGGCAGGCGCTGCTGACCACCACCGATTGGGAGGATTATAGTCCAGATTTTCGCCGCCGGGCTAAACGCTTCACCGTGATGATGGGACAATTAGAAGAGGAAGAAAACTTGGAGAACTAAATTTATTTACAATTTTGGATTTACGATTTACGATTTAAATAACTTAAAGCGTAAATCGAAATAGTTACCCCGTTGAAGTCACTTCTTTTCTCTGCTATAATGTAACCCGGACCACATTAAAAGATCGAGAAGAATTTGCCATGAACGACAAGATTTTGTTAGTTGAAGACGAGCCACAGATTGCCGGTTTCATCAGCCGGGGCTTACGACGCGAGGGTTTTAACGTTATCCAGGCTGCTGACGGCGAAACCGGCCTGGAAATGGCGTTCGGCGAGTTACCAGACCTGGTGATTTTGGATATTATGCTGCCCGGCATCGACGGCATCAATGTCTGCCGCCGGATTAGGGAAGGAGAATTGCAGACTCCTATTTTGATGCTAACAGCTAAAGACGCTATCCCCGACCGAGTGGCCGGTTTAGAAGCGGGGGCCGATGATTACCTGATTAAACCCTTTGCCTTTGAGGAGTTGCTGGCCCGTGTCCGCGCCCTGCGGCGGCGGCGAGCGCCCATCGAGTCCGAGGCCCCACTCACCTTTGTGGATTTGACACTTAGCCCGACCACCCGTATGGCTCAGCGCGCCGGTCGCAGTATTGAACTGACGGCCAAAGAATATGACCTGTTAGAACTCTTTATGCGCCACCCTAACCAGGTATTGACCCGGGATCAAATCTATGATCGTATCTGGGGCTATGATTTCGGCGGTGAGTCGAATATTATCGAAGTTTATATTCGCTACCTGCGCTCAAAATTAGAGGCGGAGGGCGAGCCGCGTTTGTTGCATACCATTCGCGGCGTAGGCTATGCTTTACGTGAAGGCTAAATAATCCAGAGGAATGGAAAGTTGAAGGATTGGCAAATTTCCAATCTTCCAACCCTCCAACCTTCCCAATCACTTTCTATGACTATACGTATCCGTTTAACTCTGTGGTATACCTTCTTGCTGGGAGCGATCCTGATTGTGTTTAGCATTCTGCTCTACTGGGTGCTTAGATTTTCGCTGCATAATCAGGTAGACAGCAATTTGCAGGATCGTGCTCAACAAGTAGGCGCGGGGATTGAAGCTCAAGCAGTGATTCGCCGGACCGGGAATGTCGTGGGGATTGAGGTTCCCCCCATCAATGTTTTCTCCTCCCCGGCTATTTTCATCCAGGTGGTTCAGGCGGACGGCACCATGGTCACTGCTACAGATAACCTGGGCGAGGAGCGTTTTCCCTCCGACCCGGAAATCTTGAGAGCTAATCTCAACAGTCACTCCATGTATAAAACCGTCACCATTGATGGGACCCCCATCCGCATTTACAGCGCGCCCATTACTGTCGGAAGCCGCGTAGTGGGGGCCGTACAAGTGGGCCAATCCTTGAAAGAAGTAGAAGAAACTCTGCGCCAGGTCTTCCTTTTTCTGACCGGTGGGACCATCGCCGCTTTGATTTTGGCGGGTATGGGTGGAGCTTTTTTAGCCCGCACCACCTTGCGCCCCATCGAAAAAATCAATGAGGCCGCCATGCGCATCGTCAGCGCCCAGGACCTCAAACAGCGGCTGCCCAGTTCGAATACCGACGACGAACTGGACCGCCTGACGACCACGATTAATGGTATGCTGGAACGCCTGGACAACTTCTTTCAAGCCCAGGTTCGCCTGAGCGCCGACGTTTCCCACGAACTGCGCACTCCCTTGACGATCATACGCGGTAATGTAGACCTGCTGCGTTGGGGCGCGGCCAACGATCCCAAAGAATTAGATGAAGCCCTGACCGTTATGGACGGTGAGTTGGATCGGATGTCGCGCATCGTTGCCGATCTACTCTTACTTTCGCAAGCCGACGCGGGTTTGTCGCTGCGTTTGCAGCCTGTCGAACTGGACACCATTATTCTGGATGTTTATCGCCAGGCGCGGGTGACAGCTAACGAAATCAATCTGCAATTAGGCCACGAGGATCAGGCGGTTATCCAGGGTGACGCCGACCGGCTCAAACAGGTGTTGTTTAACCTGGTCACGAATGCCATTAAACACACCCCGCCGGGTGGGTATGTTACCCTGTCGCTTTACCGGGAGCCGGAGTGGGTTCGCATCACCGTAGCTGATACAGGCCGCGGTATCGCCCCGGCGGCCCTGCCTCACATCTTTGAACGGTTTTACCGAGGGGAGGACGACAACCAAAAAGGGGCTGGGCTGGGCCTATCCATCGCCCAGTGGATTGCTCAGGCCCACGGTGGGCATATTACCGTCGCCAGCGAAATTGGCAAAGGTTCTATCTTTACCCTCTGGCTGCCCCGCAATACGGACCGCCTGGAAACTCGACCGCTCAAACTGACGCCGGCTTAATACGCCAACGAGATTTAACAAACGCAAAGATTATACTTATGCAACTTTCTCAACTTCTGGGCGCGCTACCCAAATATGAATTGCGCCCACATAACAATACAGATCCTCATATCACCCACATAACCGCCGACTCTCGCCAGGTCGAACCCGGCGCGCTTTTTGTGGCCTATCGCGGCGTCAACACCGACAGCCATCGCTTTATCCCCGACGCCCTCAGCAGAGGCGCTGCTGCCATCGTCTGCGAAGTAGCCAATCAGCAGGGTGACAATTCACAATTCACAATTCACAATTCACAATTCACAATTCACAACTCCCTCCCCATCATCACCGTCCCTAACGGCCGTGAAGCCCTGGCTTATCTCTGCGCTGCCTGGTATGACTATCCGGCTCGCCGCTTGAAGATGGTCGGCCTTACCGGCACCGACGGCAAAACGACCACCACCAACTTCCTCTACCAGATGTTACGGGCCAGCCATCATGTCAGTATGATCAGCACCGTCAACGCCGTCATCGGCCATCAGGTTCTCGACACCGGTTTGCATACCACCACCCCTGATGCCCCCGACGTGCAGCGTTATCTAGCCCAGATGCTCGCTGCCGGAACTGAAATTTGTCTCTTAGAAGTAACTTCGCACGGCCTGACTCACCATCGGGTTGCAGCCTGCGAGTTTGACGTAGCTATCGTGACCAACATCACTCATGAGCATCTCGATCTCCACGGTTCATTGGACGAATACCGCGCCGCCAAAGCCCAACTCTTCGAGTCGTTGGCCACATCTATAGATAAAGGCATACCCAAAACGGCGATACTGAACTGCGATGATGGCTCATTTGAGTACTTGAAGAAAAAATTGGCCGGAACAGGCACACGCTGGCTTGGCTACAGCCTGGCCAATCACCCCCAAGCAAGTTTGACCGCCCACGATGTTGTTTACCGGCCTGATAAAACCCACTTTACCGTTCGCAGCCCAAATGAAACCTTTGCGGTTGAAACCAAGCTGGTCGGCGATTACAATGTCAGTAATTGTTTGGCTGCGGCTACCGCTGCTCTGGAAGTTTTCGAAGTTCCTTCAGCGGAGATACAAACAGGGGTTGCGGCGCTACCGGGCGTTCCCGGCCGTATGGAACGGATTGACGAAGGGCAACCCTTCATGGCTATCGTGGATTTTGCCCATACGCCCAACGCGCTCCGGCGCTCCTTAACCGTAGCTCGGACCCTGACCTCGGGCCGGGTGATTGCCGTTTTTGGCTGCGCCGGACTACGAGATATAGAAAAACGAGTGATGATGGGTCACATTGCCGCCGAATTAGCCGACTTCACCCTCATCACCGCCGAAGACCCGCGTACCGAAAACCTGGACGCGATTATCGCTGCTACCGCAGAGGCCATGCTGGCCGATGGCGCTATCGAGGGACAAACTTTTGAGCGCGTACCCGACCGGGGCCGCGCAATCCATCGAGCCGCCCAACTTGCCGGCCCGGCTGATCTGATCATTGCCCTGGGCAAAGGCCACGAACAGAGTATGTGTTTTGGCCAGATTGAGTATCCCTGGGATGATCGCCAGGCTATACGCTCAGCCCTGAGGGGAAGACCGATGCTGACCCTGCCTACAGCCAGGGAATGAGCTAAAAAGATTGAACGCTAACCAAACAGTTGCCACTCAAGAAAGGTGCTTTTGATGCGCAAGCTCATCCCTGCTCTGCTAATCTCTGTTTTACTGCTTCTGGCCCTGCGTCTGTTGATCGCTAGCCCTTCGGCAGCTCAGGAGCCACCTCACCCTCCGGCCAAAGGCCCTGAGCCAACGCCAAGCGTGCAAACCTCCTCGCCGCCCCACCTCTCCACTTATTCCCCTCTCCTCCCCAAAATTGAACCACAACTCCTCAAAAAGGTATTAGAATCAGGCGACCAACCCGTTCCCTTTATCGTCTACCTCAAAGCGACAGCCAACCTCTCCGCCGCCATCGCTACCGCGGCGCCCGGCCTCAGCTCCCAGGGTGAGGTAAATCCGCCGGTTGCCAGGCGTACCGCCATCGTCGCTGCTCTCCAACAAATTGCCCAGGCCAGCCAGGCCGGGGTCTTACAAACATTGAACACTCTCCCCCCGGCCAGCGGCTTGAGCCAACAGGGCCAGGCCGGCCCAAGCACGACTGACATTCGCCCGCTCTGGATTGTCAACGCCGTCGCTGCCAAAGGTTCCCTGGATATGATTCTGGCCCTCGCCGCCCGTCCCGATGTTGAAATTATCAGACTGGATAAAGAAGTTAAACTGGAGGATTGGAAAAATGGAGGAATGGAAAAGAGCAACTCATCCTCCAACCTTCCAACCCTCCAATCTTCCGAATGGGGTATCGCCAAAATTCGGGCCGACCTGGTTCACAATGCCCTGGGCATTAACGGAACGGGGGTAGTAGTAGCCAACATTGACAGCGGCGTGGACTGGCAGCATCCCGCCCTACAAAGCCAATACCGGGGGTATACCGGCCCGGGCAAATTGCCCCAGCACCTGGGCAACTGGTTCGACGCGACCGCTCAGGGCGCAACTTATCCCGTCGACGGCAATGGCCACGGGACGCATACGATGGGCACAATCGCCGGGGGGAATGGGGTTGGAGTAGCCCCCGGCGCGCGTTGGATTGCCGCCAGGGCCTTTGACAGCAGCGGTTCAGCCCAAAATAGCTGGCTGCACAACGCCTTTCAGTGGATTTTAGCTCCCAACGGCAATCCGGCCCTCGCCCCCGACCTAGTCAACAACTCCTGGAGCAATAGCGCCGGAGCCAGCATTGAATTCCAACCCGACATCCAAGCTCTGCTGAGCGCCGGGATTTACCCGGTTTTCTCCGCCGGGAATGATGGCCCGGATGCCGGTACCATCGGCTCGCCCGGCAGCCTGGATATAGCCTTGGCGGTTGGGGCGACAGATATCAATGACGAAATGGCTCTCTTTTCCGGTCGTGGTCCATCGCCATGGCATAAGATCAAACCGGAAGTAACGGCGCCGGGTAAAGAGGTCCGCTCGTCACTGCCCGGAGGGGCCTATGGAACGCTGAGCGGTACCTCGATGGCCGCTCCCCATGTCGTCGGGGTCATCGCCCTTATGCTGCAAGCCTCGCCTGACCTGACCAGCAATTTGAACAGTCTCTCCTACGCCATCACTTCTACGGCTGTGCGGCTTGGCAGCCCCATTCCGAATAACGATTATGGCTGGGGCCGCGTTGATGCCTACAATGCCGTGATGTCGGTCGGCTCCTTTGGTACGATGCAAGGCCAGGTCATTCGGGCAAACTCCACCATGCCTATCGGCAATGCGCTCCTGCAGATTACCCCTCACAATGGTAATCCCGGCATCAACACCACCACCAAAGCCGACGGCACGTATCTGCAAGGCCTGGCCGCCAACACTTATGATGTCACCGTTTCGGCTTTTGGTTACCTGCCGACCACTACTTTTGGCCTGAATGTGACCAATCACGCCGCCACCGTTCAGAACTTCACTCTATCGCCCAAACCAACCGGCGCCCTCACCGGTATCATCCGCGAGGCAGGCAGCAATCTCCCCCTCATAGCCACCCTATCGATCGAAGGCGCGCCGGTCCAGATCAGTTCAAACTCCGGCGGCAGCTACACCCTGACCCTGCCTGAAGGTATCTATACCGCGACCGTAGTTGCCGCCGCGCACCGGATCACCCGCGCCGTCAATTTGGTCATCAACGACGGCGGGACAACAGTGCAAGACTTCTGGCTGCCTCCCGCCCCCAAGATTTTGCTGGTAGACAGCGGGCGCTGGTATCAGGAAAGCGAAATCGGCTACTATCAGCAGGCCCTGACCGACCTGCTTTACCCTTATGACACCTGGCAGATTACCCAACCATTTACCACGCCCAATGATGTGCCTGTCACCAGTACGCTGACGGCGTATGACATCGTTATCTGGTCGGCCCCGTTAGACTCGCCGGGTTACGTGGGAGCGGATGCGGCGTTGGCCGGTTACCTGCAAACGGGCCGCAAACTACTGCTCAGCGGCCAGGATGTGGCCTACTTTGATGGCGGCGGCTCACTTTTTGGCATAGCCGAGTACTTCAGGAAATATTTAAAGGCCGGTTTTCTCCAGGAAAACAACGAGGTCTTTACCGTCACCGGGGTTAGCGATAGCCCGTTTGCGGGTCTATCTTTAGACCTTAAGGGCGGCGACGGAGCTAATAACCAGGCCGGTATGGATGTCATTACCAATACGAATAGTGACTTTGCCGGCAATTTACTCACTTATGGCTCCGGTGAAGAGTTGGCCGGCCTGCACGTGGGTCTGTGCGTGCCCTATCGAGCCATATTTCTGCCCTTTGGCTTTGAAAGTATTAATAACCGGGCGGACCGCGGCCAGGTCTTGGGGCGAGCCATTGACTGGTTGGTGCAGTCGCCGGCTCAGACCGGGGTTGAATTAACTCCCACCGAAGCCGCGCTCGTCGGCAATTTTGATACAGTTGTCTCCCATACCATCCGGGTGCGGAATACGGGCACAGGCAACGATACCATTAACTTGAGTTTGAGCAGCGGCGTGCCTTACAGTTGGCCCATCAATCCGGTCCCACCACCGTCCTTGGCCTTGACTTCTTGCCAATCCCAAACGATTACCATCGGGGTGCGGGTCAACGTGGCCAATAGCTGGCACGTCTCCACCACCCATCTTCTCACCGCCCAATCCACTACTAATCCGGCCACGACAGACACAGTAACCCGCACCACCAAAAGCCCCGCTCCCGTGCTCCTGGTCGACGATGACCGTTTTTATAGCTTTGCCGCTCAATTCAAAGAGGCGTTGGCAGCCAACCAGATTCCGTATGACTATTGGTTGGTGCCCAAGTCGTGGAGCGGCCTGACACCGCCCAGCCCGCCTTTGGAAATACTCCAGATGTACCCTTTGACCGTCTGGTATACCGCCTACGATTGGTATCAACCCCTGGCCACATCTGAAGAAGAGCGCCTGGCTGCTTATCTCAACGGAGGAGGCCGGCTCATGTTCAGCGGTCAAGATTACATTTACAATTTACCCGACCGCAAATCCAGCCCCTTTGCCCGTGATTACCTGGGTGTGCTGGCCCACATCGAAGATTACAGCAGCACTTTAATCGCCGGCCAGCCGGGCAACCTGGTCGGCGCCGGGCTGGGGCCATATCCATTGACCTTCCCGCCCGGCTACACCAATTGGACCGATGCCTTAACACCGACCTCAACGGCCCAGGTAGCCACGCGCGGCCAGGCCGGCCAGCCCAACAGCCTCACCAACAATGGTATTGGCCCCGGCAGCCAGGCCTGGCACACTCACTTTTTGGCCTTCGGGCCTGAACTGCTCTCCTCGACCGACCGGGCCAGGCTGATGCAGCGGTCGTTAGGCTGGCTCAGTTGGCTGGGCCGGTCCACCGTTACACCTGATGTTTCGGCCTCGTTGGATGGAACGGCCATCACCTTCACTGCCCGCCTGGTCAACGATGGCTGGATTGATTTACCAACCACCGTCTTCACCGCCACCTTCCCCACCCAGTTGACCCCCGCATCGTTTTCCGCCGAACTTACTCCGCTGGACGGAAACCTGGTTTGGAATGGGCCGCTGCCCCGAAATCAACCCAAAGTATTAACTTATACGGCTCACCTGGCCGATTCGCTCCCCCTGGGGACAATCATTCGCCAGACCAGTTGGCTGGCCTATCCAGACCATCACCTTCTTTTTGATCGGGTGGCCGAAATGCGGGTCAATTTCCCTGATCTAAGCAACTCCACCTTGAGCATAACCCCACTTTTTGATGTGAATAAAGGAGACACCCTGAACTACACCCTGGTCTTGAAAAACACCGGCCCGGTTGACGACCCCATTGTGACTGCCACCACCACCCTACCCCATATGCTCGAACTGGCCGGAGTAGACCAGCCCAGCCAGGGCACGCTGGTTACCGGCGGCAAAAGCTTCACCTGGACCACTGCCCTGGCCAGCAATGCGGTTGCCACGCTGACCTATCGCGCCGTTATCAGCTATGAAACCAGCAGCGCCATCCAAAACACCGTCTACGTCAACGATGGCCTAAACGACCCATTCACTTTAACCGCCAGCACCAGCTTCAAGGTCAGACCACTGTATTTACCGATTATCTTTAAGAAATAGACTGCCGCAGCATCCTGAGTAGTGTCCCAGACCCTAAAGGTCTCAAAGACCTTTAGGGTCTTCATCCGGCAAGAAACAGCGTGTTTCTTGGTAGCGAAGCGTATCGAAGGGTGCGAAATGATGGATGAACAGTTCCAAAAGATCGATGTTCCCCGCACCTGGGAACAACTCCACCTGGACAAGTTGGAGGGTGTCTTGATGGTGATCGGCGCGCCCGATTTAGGCAAGAGCACCTTTGCCCAGTACCTCTATCGCCGGTTGGGTGCGGAGTCGCCCCAGGTAGCCTATCTTGATGGCGATCCCGGCCAAAGCACCCTGGGACCCCCGGCGACGATGACCCTGGCTGTCAATAGCCAGGGGGATTGTTCTTTTCCGCCCGAAGGGCAAATGTGGCGAAGTTTCACCGGCGCGGTCTCGCCACGGGGGCATATGCTGCCCCTGCTGGTGGGGGCGGCACGGCTGGTTCGGGCGGCCCATCGGGCCGGAGCCGAAACAATCATTTACGACACCACCGGCCTGGTCGATCCGGCCCAGGGCGGCACGGCCCTCAAGCTGGCGAAAATTGACCTGCTGCAGCCGGCGGTTGTTTTTGCGCTGCAACGGGGGCAAGAGTTGGAGTCCTTACTGGTTCCGCTGCGCCGGAGCCGCCGGGTGCGGGTAGTGGATATACCGCCCTCCCCGGCCCGGCAATCCCGCGACACGCCCACCCGCCAGGCCCACCGCGCCGCGCAGTTTGCCCGCTACTTCGCCCCGGCCCAGCCCTTGACCGTCGATTGGCGGCGGCTGGCCGTTGTACCCTCGCCCCGTTTTGCCCTCAACCGCCTGGTGGCCCTGGAAGATGCCGCCGGTTTCACCCTGGGGCTGGGTATCGTTACCCGGAATGACCCCAGAGCAGGCCAGGTGACACTTCTTACCCCTCTGGTTTCATTAGAAGGGGTAGATATGCTCCACCTGGGCGATGTAGTGCTGGACCTGCAGACCTTCCGGGATCAGCCCAACTCCGGGTAGTCCGGCTCCGGCACGCGGCCCTCGATCAAATCGGTCAAGCGGCTGTAGCAGCGAGCCAGGCTGGCTTCGAGCAGGGTATCCACTCGAAAAATGTGAGTTTGGCGGCGGGCCTGGTCGATATGTCCCCGAAAGGTTTGCCGCTTTTGCTCGCGCTGTTCGGGCGTGACCCGGTCGAACAGATCAACCAAGGCCAAAAACTCTTCTTCCAGCGTGGCAACCTGGACAAAACAACACATGCCCCGGTGCATAAAAACCAGGTCGGCGCTGGGGAGATGGGGGATAACATCGAGCAGTTTGAGCGATTTCAACGCCTCGGCAATCGCCCTATGATTTTGGATACGCCGGCGCACCACCTCGTCGAGTGCGGCAAAGGCTGCCCCCGGCCCAATATCTTTGAATTGCAGCCAGGTCTCGCGCCGCCACAAATGCTTGGAGACTTCGTCCACACACAGGTGGCACAGGTAGCCCAGGGCAAAGGCCTGGCCTTCGGGACAAAGCCGGGCAAAAGGCCGGCCTAAAAACTCGGCCTGCTGTTGCAGAAAAGCGGCGGAACGATGAGAAGCCATCAACTCATAATCGCCGAAACGATCAAAAAAATGGGTATCCTTCTGGGTCAGCGTGGCAGAAATTTTATCCACATCGGGGGCCACGCAGCCAAAGCAGAATTGCCCATAGTGGGGCTGCCAGGGGCCGGGTAAGTTGGGCCAAATTTTTTCGGCGATGAAAAAGTGGGTATTAAAGGGGGCCATTTCACCCTCAAAGGTAACGGCTACTTTTTTGAAGTATAGCGAAGATATTGGTTTTAATCAAAGCAGACTTTTGGTTGCAATATTACTTGTGTTATAATTGGGCCGATGAGGATGCAACCTATCCATATTGGTTTGAATGCGCACCTGCTCTCGCTGAGCCGGTCGTACCGGGGAGCCGGGATAAGCTGGTATATCTTCAATTTACTCAAGAATCTGGCCCAGGTATCGCCAGATTTTTGTTACAGCGTCTTTTTGAGCGAGCGGGCTTTTCAGGAGCCGGCGCTAACTCTCCACCGGAGCGTATGGCCAACGCAGCGCCCGCTGGTGCGAATTCTGTGGGAGCAGTTAGTTCAGCCGCTGGCCTTACGCCGGACAAGGGTTGACCTGCTGCACGCCCTGGCTTTTGTCGCGCCCCTGGCCACGCCCTGTCCTTTCGTCGTCACCGTCTACGATCTTAGCTTCTGGCGTTATCCCGACGCCTTCCGCCCTTTCAATCGCTGGTATCTGCGCCAATTCACCGCCCACTCAGTCAAGCGGGCCAGGGCGGTGATTGCCATTTCTGAAAGCACCCGGCAGGATGTCATCCATCTTTTGGGTGCGCCGCCGGAAAAAGTTCATACGATTTACTGTGGGGTAGATGAGAGTTTTCAGCCCTTACCCCCGGCTGAAATAGCCGCTTTTAAGTCGGCCCGAGGCTTACCCGACACCTTTGTTTTGTTTCTGGGCACGTTAGAGCCTCGCAAAAATGTGGATGGGTTGATTCGCGCTTACGCCTCCTGGCGGCAGCAAGAACCAAACGCGCCCCCGCTTTTTATTGCCGGGGGCAAAGGCTGGTACTATCACCACATCTTTAGCCTGGTCGAATCCCTTAACCTGACGGATTCAGTACGCTTTGCCGACTATATTCCTCAAGGTGAGTTAGCGTTATGGTATAATGCGGCGTCATTATTTGTTTATCCTTCCCACTTTGAAGGGTTTGGTTTACCCGTATTGGAGGCGATGGCTTGCGGTACGCCGGTCATCACCAGTACGGCCTCATCGCTGCCGGAAGTAACCGGCCCAAATGGAGTGGCCGGCCTGGTCAACCCTACTGATACCGAAGCCCTGGCCAAAGCCATGAGGCAAATTATGAACAATCACGACCAGCGGGTGGTTATGGCCGAGCAAGGTCTGGCCCGCGCCGCCGGATTTCGGTGGAAAAAAACGGCAAGGGAGACGGTGGAAGTTTACCGAAAAGCCCTGTGAAACGCCTGGAAATTTTATTCAGCAACCAAAGAACGGCCACGATTTTCTGGATGTTGGTTGACATCTTCCTGATTAACGTGGCTTTTGCCCTGGCCTACTGGGTGCGTTACGATTTGCAGCTCTTCCGGGCCGTAGACCCCGCCTTTGCCGTTACTTATAACGTCTATCTACCCTTTGTGGGCCTATTCACCTTGCTGCTCATCCTGGTCTATCGCCAGCACGGACTTTACCGGCTGCGCCGCAACATCTCCTGGTTTGACGAATTTTATACGATTGTCAACGCTACGGCTACGGGAACGATTATTCTGATTGTTGGCATCTTCATCTACCGTTCAGCTTTCTACTCGCGCATCATCTTTCTTTACACAGGTGTTTTTGCCGTTACCCTGCTGGGATTAAGCCGGCTGGTTAAAATCATGCTGCTGCGATACATGCGTCGTCGGGGTATCGGCACGGAGCGGGTGTTGATTGTAGGCGCAGGCGAGGTGGCTCGTGCGGTGATGCGGGCGGTGGTAGCTAATCCAGAATACGGTTTCCAGATCATCGGCTTTTTGGATGATAACCCCATTCACAGCGATATTGGACGCTTTAAAGCACTGGGGGGCGTTGATAATTTAACGGATGTCATTAAAGAACAGGTTATTGACGAGGTAATTATCACCCTGTCCTGGCAATACCATCGTAAAATTGTGAGCATTATGGCCCAATGCGAGCGCGAGGGTGTACGCTCGCGGATCGTACCCGACCTGTTTCAAATGACGATCAACCGCATGCACGTCGAGGAAATTGCCGGTATCCCGACGATTGGGGTGAAAGAAGTCAGCATCAGCGGCCTCAACCAGGTGGTCAAACGGGCGATTGATGTCGTCATCTCGACCCTGGTTTTGTTCCTGACGGCGCCGCTGATGGGCTTGATAGCCTTAATGATCAAGCTGGAATCGCCGGGACCGGTGTTGTTCCGGCAAGAACGGGTGGGGCGCAACGGCCGGTGCTTTGAGGTTTATAAATTTCGCTCAATGGTTGAAGGGGCCGACGAACAAAAAGCAGCTTTGCTGCACCTTAATGAGGCCACCGGCCCGTTGTTCAAAATTCGAGATGACCCGCGTATAACCCGGGTAGGCAAGTGGCTGCGCCGGTTGAGCATGGACGAACTACCCCAATTTTACAACATCCTGCAAGGGGAAATGAGCCTGATTGGCCCCCGTCCGCCCCTGCCCAAGGAGGTAGAGCAGTACCAGGAGTGGCATAAACGCCGCCTGGAAGTTGCGCCCGG
>CAZUNT010000037.1:0-40965 GCA_964622215.1 uncultured Caldilineaceae bacterium | reverse complement strand
CCATCTGCGTTATCAGCGTTCTGTCGGTTTAAGCCCATAATTCGATACGATGTCACATTTTGACTGGAAGGTGAGTACCCTTCCCGGAGACGCTTTTTTCTCCGCCCCCACGTAACGGGGTCACTGACCCTGCCTACACTAATGCAAGGCACGCAAGCCCGGTCAACTGACAGCCTAAATTGGTTTATGGGCCAGGGAGAGACTGAGATGGGTAACGACAGTGAATCATCGTAAGCCTCGTTAAGCGGACCAAGCGAAACACTTAACCTCGCACGCCCAGGTTGAGGCGACCATCACCATTAACCATCTGATGGCGAGCTTGCCGTGAGCGAGTTGGTGGCCTTAGTAGCGTATACCCTCTCAATTTGACAAAACAGAACAGGTGACAGATCGAATCACTGAGACACTGAGGGGACTGATTTCACTGAAAAGGCAACTTTTTTCAGTGGATTCATCAAAATTCAGTGTCTCAGTGATTCAAAAAACGATAAATCTGTTCTTGGTAAACTACAACTTTTGTCAAGTCAGGAGGGTATACACTACTGAAGTTGGCGGCAATATTCCGAGAGTATGGGGCAGCGGATAGCCCGGCTCAACCACCAACGTTGACCTGTCCCAAGTGTGGTCAACCGCTGCAACCCTGTCGGCGGTTCAGCCATCTTAGCGAATGACGGTGTTGGCCTGGCGCAGAATGGTATCCGGGATGTTGAGGCCGATGGTGTTGGCGGTCTTCAGGTTAATCATCGAACTGAATTCAGTCATTTCTACTATCCGTTACCATATTGGAAGTTGGGCCCGAAGTAGGTAATTTGCGTTGGATAGCTGCCTTTGAAAAATCCAGGGAGAGAGTCCCCACCAGGCCATCCGGGAGCAGAAAGATGGCCTTGGCTGTTTCAGGAATGTTCTCGACGCTGGCCTTGACTTCCGCAGGCGTGCGGACCTCGTGGGTGATCAGTTCAAGCCGAGTGTTTTAGCCGTTTCACTGATTACCGCCAGCGCTGCTACCGAACCTTTATCCTCGGGGTTATAAGGAACATGGTCAGGATTAAATCAACCTTTGCCTTCACCAACTCTTGCGCCTGCGCATAAGGATGAATATCTGAGGGGTAGATAATGTTTCATAATTTGTCTACTCATTAAAAAGCTCTCCCACCGAAATGCCCAGGTGGATGCGGCGGATGACTTCGGCTATGAGTGAGGCGACGGAGAGGGTGGTTAGCTTGGCGAAGTGCTTATGCGGCGGCAGGGCAATGGTATTGGTGGCAACGACTTCTTTAACCGGCGATTCTTGCAGCCGCCGCGAGGCAGGCTCGGACAGCAGCGCATGGGTTACCGCAGTGTAGATTTCTTGGGCCCCCACCTCTTTTAAGAAATTCATCGCCTGGCTTACAGTCCCGGCTGTGTCAATTTCGTCGTCGAAAATGATACAGTTTTTGCCTTCGACATCGCCAATGACGTTGAGCACTTCGGCTTTGCTGCCGTCTTTCTGCTGGGTACGGCGTTTTTCGATGATCGCCAGGGGCAGGTCGAGGTTTTGGGCAAAATTGCGCGAGCGTTTGGTCGCGCCGATATCGCCGGCCACGACTACGGCATTTGATACATTTTTGTTGCGGATATAATCGCTGAGAAGATAAAAAGCAGTGACCTCATCAACCTGAATGTTGAAGAAGCCCTGAATCTGGCCGGCATGCAAATCGAGGGTTAAAAAGCGGTTGGCCCCGGCTACAGAAATCATATCGGCCACCAGGCGGGCCGTAATGGGCACGCGGGGTTGATCTTTTTTATCGGTGCGGCCATAGCCAAAGTAGGGTACCACCGCCGTAATCCGTCCCGCCGAGTCGCGCTTGGCCGTGTCAATCATGATTAGCAGTTCCATCAAGTTATCGTTGACCGAAGCCAGGCGACCTTTGTCGTCATAAGAGTTGGATATAGGTTGGATAATAAAAACATCTTTGCCGCGCACGCTGGCCCGTAGACGGCAGAAGATGTTTTGGTTGGGAAATTTGAATACCTCAGCCGGACAAAGCGGCACGGCCAGGGCCTGGCTAATTTCTTGAGCCAGTTGCGGGTTGCCGTTCCCACTAAAAAGGGCAATTTCTCCGTACATCTAAGCTTGTCTCCATAAACTGGCGGCAAGGTGGCAAGTACCAGGTGTCAGGTTATCGAATAACTGCAGCCTTACGGCCTGTTACCCTGCTACCTGCTACTTGCTATCTGCTATCTGCTGCCTTGCTACTTTGTTACCTTATACTCTGAACGTAATATGCTCATCATAAGATGATCTTCAAAATAGCCGTGATGGAACACGGCCTCGCGCAAACGGCCCTCCTCGACAAAGCCACAGTTTTGGTAGCAACGAATGCCGGCAGCGTGGCTGGCGTCGACGCGGAGGTATATACGATGCAGATTCAACTCCGTAAAACCATAATGTACGAGTAACTCAATCGCCTCGCGGCCATAACCCTGACCCCATTGGGTTTTGTCGCCGATGAGAATACCCAATTCGGCGTTTTGATCCTGGCGATTGAGGTGCATCAAACTGACCGAGCCGATGTGCAAGTTCTCGCCGGTGATCACAATAGCCAGGTTCAGCGAAGTGTTATCTTTACGTTGGTTCTCGTACCACTCAGTTTCGTCTTCAAGATTCAGCGGGGGATAAGTTAAAATATGGTGAATTACTTCGGGGTCATTCATCCAGGCTACATAGCGAGGCAAATCTTCGCGCTCAATGGCCCGTAAAGTCAAGCGTTTACCCTTAATCATACGCTTATTTGGTCCCAACCCTTTCTATAGTTCTCGTAGCGCGGCCAAGAGGCGATCAACTTCGGCTTGAGTGTTGTAGTGAGCCAGGCCAACCCGGACCATACCGCCCGAGGCCTCAACCCCCAGGCGCTCGGTCACACTCAGCGCGTAGTAGTTACCGTCCCACACAAAGATGCCCCGCTGCCCCAGATAAGCTGCAATTTCATGCGGAGTAAAGCCGGCTTTGGTAAAAGCAACGGTGGGGCAGCGTTCATTCATGTGCTCCGGGTTGGTGATACCGTAAATGGTCAGGCCGGGGATACTTTGCAGCTCGGCCAGCAGGTAGGCAAAGAGAAGGCGCTCATAGGTGACGATGCATTTCAAAGCCTGCTTCAATTCTTTCCGTCGCCCGGTATATTGGGGTAGCTCGTCGGCAAAGGCAGCGCCGTACTCCCGCCCGATTTTAGCCAGGTAATCAACGGCGGCCAAAACACCGGCTATCCCTTCGTGATTTTGCGTGCCCAATTCAAACTTATAGGGCGGCTTGGTTGGGGCCGGCCGCACCTGGTAGGGCCGCAGCTTTTGCAGTAACTCCAGCCGCCCCCACAGGGCGCCAACGTGAGGACCGAAAAACTTGTAGGCCGAGCAAACCAGGAAATCACAGCCCAGGCTCTGCACGTCAATCGGGCCGTGGGGAGCGTAGTGGACCGCATCAACCCACAGCCAGGCCCCGACATTGCGGGCCAGCGCGGCAATTCGGCCAATCGGATTGATTGTGCCGACGGCGTTGGAAGCGTAACCAACGGCCACCAGCCTGGTTTTTTCGGTTAACAGCGAGGCCAGGTGTTCCAGGTCGAGACGGCAGTCCTCGACATCAAAATCAGCCCACTTGATCTCGGCGCCTTGCTCTTCCAGGGCCAGCCAGGGGGCCACATTGGCGTCGTGGTCGAGACGGGTGACCACAATTTCATCGCCGGGCTGCAAAAGGCGGCCAATCGAGCGGCTGAGGCTGTAGGTAAGCGAGGTCATGTTGGCCCCAAAAACAATTTCCTGGGGTGAAGCGGCATTGAGAAAATCGGCCATGGCCAGGCGCGCCCGGTTGATGATTTCATCACTGCGCTGGCTGGTCGCGTACTGACCGCCCTTGTTAGCGTTGGCCTGGGTTAAGTAATCGGCCATAGCTTTAATAACCGAACCAGGCACTTGCGTGCCGCCCGGCCCGTCGAAATAAACATACGGCTGGCCGTGTTCGTCGGTTTCTTGTAGAGCAGGGAATAAGTCTCGTAAGGGAGAGAGGTCTAAGGTTTGTTCAGTCACTACAAAGTAACTCCTTTAGGTGTTTATGGTACTAATATCAACTGTATATTGTCATTGTGAATGGTTTGATAAGTTTATCTATCTTGTTAATAGTTAACGATTGGCAATTCACAATTCACAATTAATTAGAGTTTGAAAGCATAATGCGCCGATCCCAGCAACCCCGGATTTTCGTTGAGGATCACGTAAACGGGAATGTGAGCCAGAAGGTCGGCAAAGCGGCCCTTGTTGACGAAGGCAGCCATAAAGGTACCATCTTTGAGCTTGGACAAAATACGGGGTGGAATACCACCACCCAAATAGACGCCTCCCGTGGCCATAACCTTGAGGGCCAGATTGCCTGCTTCCGCGCCGAGAATGGCGACAAAGGTATTGAGCGTTGCCCGGCACACTTCACAGGTATTGGTCAAGCCCGCCTGAATAATAACCGGGGTGGGGTCGGCGGCCTGGCGGATAGCTTCCGTTACTTGCGGCGACTCTTCAACGGTACGAACCTCGTGTAGGTAGGCGTAGATATTAGGAATACCCAGGCCCCCGGAACAGACGCGCTCGTAGCTTACATGATTGTATCTATCCATGAGGTAACGGAGCAGCCCCATTTGTACCGAGTTGGTAGGTGCAAAGTCGACGTGCCCACCTTCCGAAGGGAGGACCTCATAGTAGTTTTGGTTCTGAAAGAGAATAGCTTCACCCAGGCCGGTGCCGGGGGCGACAACTGCTTTGTGCCCGCCCGGACCAGGCTCAAACTGGCCGTTACTATTAAGGAGGGCCAGGTCTTTAGGTTTTAAATGAGGAACGGAGTAGGCGATGGCTTCTAAGTCGTTTAACAACTTAACAGCTTCAAGGGGCAGGTGAAGCGCCCTGCTTAAGACAGGCTCGGAGATCAACCAGGGCAGGTTGGTGATTTTTGATTGGCCATTGACTACCGGCCCGGCCACCCCAAAAACAGCTTTGGTGACTTCGGCTCCAGTCTTGGCCAGAAATTCCAGGGCAATCGTTTCCAGGCTGCCATAATCTGCGCTTTTGAAAATAGCTTCTTGGTTTAGCTCAAGTTCAGCGTCGGTTGAGAATATGGCCAAGTGAGTTTTGGTGCCGCCAATATCGCCAGCAAGTAGCATGGGTTGTTAATCCTTTCAGATTCAAAGATTATCGACTTTTAGCCCTGACCATCAACTCGGTTTGGCTATCTCGCGGCTGTTCCTTGGGGCCAGGGGTAAACCGGACGTAACTGCCGTCGGGGCGGAGGAGACGAGCATTGACATTATCTGCCATACCAATTTCCAGGATTTCGATCAATTCTTGTTTAAGGCTAGGGTCCTCTACCGGAAAAAGGGTTTCAATCCGGCGGTCAAGATTGCGCGGCATCAGATCGGCGGACCCCAGATAAATTACGGGATCACCGCCGTTATGAAAGTAGTAGATGCGGGAGTGTTCCAGGAAGCGACCGACTATACTGATAACCCGGATATTATCGCTCAGATTGGAAATACCCGGACGCAATCCACAAATACCCCGGGTAATCAACTCGATTTTCACCCCGGCTTGCGAGGCGCGGTAGAGCTGCCGGATAAAAGCGGGGTCAATCAAGGAATTCATTTTGAAAATAAGCTTGGCCGGGGAACCTTTCTTGGCCCACTCGATTTCCCGGTCAATCAAGGCGGCAAAACGTTTGCGCAGGTTGTAGGGTGCTACCAGGAATTTTTGATAATTTTCTTTTTTGGAATAACCGGTAAGCGCGTTAAACAAATCTGAGGCATCTGCGCCAAATTCGGGTTTGCAGGTGAAAAGACAAATATCGGTGTAAATATTAGCGGTGACGGCGTTGTAATTGCCCGTAGAAAGGTGGACATAACGGCGAATACCATTTTGCTCGCGCCGGATGACCAGGCTAATTTTGGTATGCGTTTTTAAGCTGCTGAAGCCGTACACCACATGCACCCCGGCGCGTTCAAGTTTTCTGGCCCAGCTAATGTTGCTTTCCTCGTCAAAACGAGCCTTTAGCTCCACCAGGGCCGAGACTTGTTTGTCATTTTCCGTAGCTTCCAACAGAGCATCAACGACCGGTGAATTGGCCCCGGCCCGGTATAGAGTCTGTTTGATAGCTATCACGTTGGGATCGCGGGCCGCAGCTCTTAGAAAATCAACAACTGGAGCGAACGAGTCAAAAGGATGGTGCAGCAGGATGTCACCCTCGCGGATGACATCAAAAAGCTCCTCAGGGTCTTCAAGATCACGCAGGCGAGAATAAAGCACCGGGGTATAGATCGGATCTTTCAGGTCGGGCCGGTCAATTTTGGTCAGGCTCATCAAGCCGCTCAGACCCAAAGGCCCGGTGCCTTCATAAGTGTTTTCGGGTGAAACATTAAGATTGGTGGCCAGCAAACTACGCACATGTTTGGGAATATCAGCCCCTACGGTGAAACGCACCACAAAGCCAAAGCGACGCCGGCGGACGGTGGCTTCAATTGCTTCCAACAGGTCGGCGGCTTCATTGCCTTCGATTTCCAGATCGGCATTGCGGGTAATACGAAAAGGATGGCTTTCTAAGATCTCGTGACCGGGAAAAAGGTCGTCCAGGTTGTGAGCGATTAAGTCTTCGAGCCAGATGAAGTGATGCGCCCGCGAGCTATCACCCCGGATACGTTTGACTGGAATCAAACGGGGTAGAACATTAGGGACTTTAATGCGGGCAAAATACTCGGTATTGTTATCTGGATTACGGACCAGGACCGCTAAATTGAGACTCAGGCTGGAAATGTGGGGAAACGGCCGGCCCGGATCAAAGGCCAAAGGGGTCAAAATGGGAAAAATCTCATTCTTAAAATATTCGTTGATGCCCTGCTGTTGTGATTTGGTTAAATCCGTATAGGTATGGATATAAACCTCGGCCTCGGCTAACCCGGCCCGAATATCTTTATAGCAACGATGGGCTAGTTTTAAATTAGCTTTGACCCTTTTGCGGATGATAGTGAGTTGTTCTTTGGGGGTTAGGCCATCTGCGGGAACTTCGGTTACCCCGGCCGCGAGTTGTTGCATCAAACCGGCAACCCGCACCATAAAGAATTCGTCTATGTTAGAACTGTAGATAGCCAGAAATTTAGCCCGTTCCAGCAACGGATTAGTTTCATCCTGAGCTTCATCCAACACTCGTTGGTTAAACTCGAGCAGGCTTAATTCCCGGTTGATATACAGAGCGGGATCGTACAAATCGTAGGTTGGCGTTTTTGAGTCAGATGAGGAGGCTTCTTTGACCTCAACCTCAATGGCGGGGATTGTGGCGTGAGTAAGTTCAGCAGTCATAAACTCCTCCCATAACTACGCATCTGATTGAACCTCTATCTTAATCCAAATGTTGTGTTTTTCCAAAAAAAAAGAAGTCCTGCTGAAATTAATCTGAAACACAGCAGGACCCAAGAAAAAACGGTTATCCTTCTACATCAACGCCGGGCTTTATTAAGTATAGCTTTTGACCTTTTCGATTAAGTCTGTAAGAATCAGGCTTTTAGAAACCAATTCAGCGGCGCCGGCATCCAGAGCACGTTTCGCCTGATCGCCTTTAATGTAAGCCGACAAAACCAAAACAGGAATATGCTTGGTGCCTTGATTTTGCTTAAGATGCCAGATCGCGGTAGCGCCATCCATCCCTGGCATCATTAAATCCATAATGATGAGATCTGGTTGGTGTTGAACGGTCATTTCGACGCCTGTTTGCCCGTCATCCGCTTCTAAAACTCGAAACCCGGCCCGGGTTAGAGCCAGGCGCAGCAGGGTCAATTGGGTTGGTTCGTCGTCAACACAAAGAATGGTTTTCATCTAGAGTCGTACTCCCACAAGAATTTGCCCAGAAGCATTAATTATCCAATCCTTGAGATTATATCAGTTTATCAGTTAACCCACAAGGGGGAATTTGTTACTGTTAATTTTGTTCTATATTTTGACTCGACCGAAAACGCAACTCATGCTAAAATTGGGCCGATTTTTCGTGATTTGACAAATCTCCCTTTAAAAACGATTGACGTAAGACAAGACAGTATAGTATAATTTAGACCAAAACTTGGCGGCGCTTGGGGTCTGCCCCTATTTTTAGGAACAAGACCGCAGAGGTTTTTGAAACCTCTGCGGTCTACCCAAAATCTGGGACACACCCCGGCGCTTGTCCCTGGTTGCATTTCCCTGTATGCATGGATATAATTATAAGGATGAGCATCTTTAGCCTCAGAAATAGGAGAACATAGTGGCATTTGAAACACAACGCTTACCAGATGCTGAACCCCCTCGCAAACCCCAAGGTCTAGACGGCTCTGAGGATAATATTTTGCCGAAAGGCGCTGTGCTTCAAAAACGCTACGAAATCATTAAGGTTTTGGGCGTTGGCGGGATGGGCGCTGTTTATTTGGCCCAGGACCTGCGCTTCACCGGGGTTATCCGAAGATGTGCTATTAAAGAAATGATTAGCACCACTCCAGACCCCCATATTCGCCGTTTGGCTGTCGAAAGTTTTTCCCGCGAAGCTAACCTGTTGGTGCAATTAAATCACCCGGGTATTCCCAAAATCTATGACTTCTTCACCGAGAATATCCGTAGTTATTTGGTGATGGAGTTTGTCGACGGTGACGACCTTGAAAATGTTCTTGAGCATACAGAGGGGATGCTCAAAGAGGACACGGTTTTAGATTGGGCCATTCAGGTGTGTGACGTGTTGGTGTATCTACATAGCCAAGCTCCACCCATCATTTTCCGTGACCTTAAACCCTCTAACATCATGCTTCGCAAGGACAGTAAAAAAATTGCTCTCATCGATTTTGGTATTGCTAAAGCTTTTGAGGCGGGTCAAAAGGGTACGATGATCGGTACCGAAGGTTATTCCCCGCCAGAACAGTACCGAGGGGTGGCCGACCCCCGGGGTGATATTTATGCCCTGGGCGCTACCCTACACCATTTGTTAACTAAGCGTGACCCACGGCTGGAACCCCCTTTTACATTCCACGAAGAACCGGCTCGATTGCTCAATCCGGCTCTATCAGAAGAATCCAACATAGTCATTATGAAGGCGTTGGAGTACCAGCCGGAAAAACGATTCCAATCTGCCCAGACTATGAAGGATGGCCTGGTAACGGCTCTAAAGAAGGAAAAATCCCTTACTGCTCCACCCCCTGCTGCTCCCACCCAGGTCTTACCTGATAGTTCTCCGGCCGGTCCCAGCCATACGACGATTTTAACGGGGCAACCGCCGCTGGTTCCCACGTATCCGAGTCCCCAGATGCCGCCTCCGGCCTACCCCGCCCAGTATCCCCCTCAATATCCTCCGCAATATCCGCCAGGCCAGTATCCGCCTTACCCCCCTCAATATCCGCCGCCCTACCCACAGCCCGGACCAGGTATGCCCTATCCAGGCCAGGAGGTGGATACAGAGTTGGGCGACTCGATTTTGCCAATTTGGAAATTTAAATGTGAAGACGAAATTAGATCATCACCCGCAATCGATAAGACCACTATTTACATTGGGGTTTACGATAATAATATCTATGCCTTAGACGCCAAGAACGGCAAGTTCAAGTGGAAGTATGCGACTGAAGGGGGTATCGCGGCCCGACCTTGTCTATACAGTGATCGTTTAATTGTTGGTTCTGAAGATGGGGTGGCTTATGCTATTTCTGTTGGAGGACGGTTGATGTGGACCTGCCCAACGGAAGGCCGGATTCGTTCTTCAGCTATTGTCGAATTTGAGCACGCCTTTTTCGGCTCTGACGATCATCGGCTCTATGCGGTCAATGCCCAAACCGGGCGCATCATTTGGCGGTTTGAGGCTATGGGACCTATTCGCTCCAGCCCGGTCCTGGGAGATGAATTGGTTTACGTTGGCTCGGAAGATGGTTATGTTTATGCGGTAGACCTGTCGTCGGGTACTCATCGTTGGAAGTTTAGGTCTAATCGTAATGTAACCTCCAGTCCTGCCCTTTATCGAGAAATTATTATCGTTGGCTCTCAGGACTGGAATATTTATGGACTTGATGCCAAAACGGGTTATTCCATTTGGCAAGTTCGAACCGGTCAGGCTGTTATTTCCAGCCCCACTGTGTACGATGAGATTGCTTACATTGGTTCCACTGATAAATACGTTTACGCCATAGATTTAAGGAATGGCCGGGTGCTCTGGAAGTTCAATGCGGGTTCTCCGGTTGTCTCAACCCCTGCGGTAACGGATGAAGCGGTTTACTTTGGGACGATTGGAGGAGAATTGATTAGCATTAACCGCCGCGATAGAAAGATACGCTGGAAATTCAAAACGGGTGGTCCTATTCCTTCTTCTCCACTGCTTGCTGATGGAATTGTCTATATCGGCTCAACCGATCATCATCTCTATGCCTTGCCAGCCTAAAATCTCCAGGAGTTACGTAAGGCGCAATGCCCTACGACTTTGGCAGTTTGGAGTAGATAATCCATGAATTTTCTACAACGCCTCTTGTCACGGCCAAAAGTTGAAGCGCCAGAGCAGGTGATCGATCAAGAAGTTGATCCGCACGAGCGGGGTCAGATGGGTCAGATTAGCCAGCTGCCTCCTGGATTGCACGTCGGTAAACTTTCGGATATTGGCCAGATTCGCGAGCGTAATGAAGACTCGTTCTATGTGATTGAAGGTTTGTTCAACCACAATGATGGGCAAGAACCGTTTGGGCTGTTTATTGTAGCTGATGGAATGGGGGGCCATCAAAAAGGTGAAATAGCCAGTGCTCTGGCTGTTCGTACCGCCGCCGAGTGTATCCTAAAAGATATTTATCTGCCTTACCTGACTCAGAGTAATCAAGGGAGCAATCGACCGGTCAATGAAGTTCTTATTGGGGCGGTAGAAGCCGCAAATATAGCCGTCCAACAAGCCGCGCCCGATGGTGGCACAACCTTAACGATAGCCGTGGTTATGGGGCATAGCGCCTACATGGCTCACGTGGGAGATACTCGGATCTACTGGTTTAATCAGAGCAACTTGAAGCAAATTACTAAAGACCACTCTTTGGTCCAACGCCTGGTCGAATTAGGACAGGAAACCGCCGAAGGGGCTTTAACCCATCCGCAACGAAATGTACTTTATCGGGCCATTGGCCAGGGAAGCACCATGGAAGTAGATACCTATTTCCAGCATTTACCACCGGGGAGTTCTCTTATCCTGTGTAGCGATGGCTTATGGGGACCGGTAAAAAATGAAGGCTTACGCGAGACTCTCCAGGCGGCTAATACCCCCCAAGAGGCTTGTGCTCAACTTATCGCCCTGGCAAATAAAAATGGCGGCGAGGATAATATTACGGCTATTGTTGTTTCAATGGGTGTTGAAAGCTAAGGTTGGTTGGCCCGGTTAGATTGATTTAGCTGTCTTGCTACTATACACTGCACATAACGAAAGCAAGCCTGATGAAAACGAATAAAAATTACTACGAGATTCTCAAAGTAGATATTAACGCTACGGAAGAGCAAGTTCGAAAAGCTTACCGTACTTTAGTGCGTGAATATCACCCTGATGTGACGGATAATCCGGCAGCAAATGAGTTGTTTCGTGATGTGCAAGAAGCCTACGAGGTTTTAGGCGATCCAGAACAGCGACGCATCTACGACCGTCTGCGTGAATCTGAGGGACTTGACAAGTCATCGGCCCTGAGCCTGCGGGCTACGGTCAGTCACAAATCTCTGTTAACTAATGTGGAGGAGCAGGCTTTTTATGTCCTGCTCGATGTTACCCCGGCCTCCGATTTGCCAACCGCCCGTCTGCCTCTTAACCTTTGCCTGGTGCTTGACCGGAGCACCTCTATGCAGGGGATGCGCTTACAGCAGGTCAAAGAGGCCACCCGCCAAATTATCGACCGCCTTAATCCCGAAGATGCCCTCAGCCTGGTGGTTTTTAGCGACCGCGCCGAAGTTATCCTGGCTGGGGCGAAAAATGTTGACAAAGCGATGGCTAAATCTATCGCCAGCACGATTCAACCCAGCGGCGGCACCGAAATGCTCCAGGGACTTAATGCCGGCCTCCAGGAATTAGAGCGCAGTCGCTCCAAAGAGTCTGTGAACCATCTTATTCTGCTGACCGATGGTCAAACTTATGGCGACGAAGCGGGCTGCTTAGAACGAGCGGAGTGGGCGGGTCGCCACCAAATCAGTCTGAGTACGATGGGGATTGGCTCAGATTGGAATGAGAATTTGCTGGATCAAATGGCTTCCATCTCAGGCGGTACATCCGTTTACATTGACTCGCCCCGGAAAGTGGTCGATGTTTTCAAGTCAACCATTCGGACTCTTAGCACCGTCGTCGCCCGCGAATTAACCATGAGCATCAATCCTTCGATGGGCGTGACCCTCAAAGAAGCTTTTCAGGTGACGCCACATATCCAGCGCCTGGATACCCGGGCCGATAAAACCGTGCTTGGCCCTTTGGGCACGGGCCACGGTAAAACCTTATTGATGGAATTTAGAATACGTTCCGAGCCGACGGCCACCTCAAAACGCCTGATGCGAGTGACCGTCGATGGTGATGTGCCAGGCCAATCGAATCGCCGCAGTTGGGAGTGGGTTGATCTCACCGGCGAATTTGTCAACACCCTGACCGGCAACGTTGAAATTCCACCGACGATTGTGACTGCGCTGGGGAAACTGGCCATTTTTAAGATGCAAGAAAAAGCAATGGTTGACCTGGAAAATGGTCAAATTAGTGCAGCTACGCAACGCCTGGAAACAATGGCCACTCGTTTGTTGAACTTGGGCGAAACCGATCTGGCTCGGGCCGCTTTGCTTGAAGCGGGCCGGTTAGCCCGCACGGGTGACTTGTCTGCCGAAGGGCGAAAGAAAATACGTTACGGAACACGCAGTCTGTCAATTTTGCCGAAGGAGATACATCGTGATTAAGTGCCCATTCTGTGGAACCTCTCACGTGGCAAACACTCTCTTTTGTAGCGAGTGTGGAACCTATTTGCTCGAAGATGACCGTCGCGGCACCGACCCTTTAGGTACCGACGAAATTGGCTGGGTGGGTGAAGAAGAAGGAGAAGGTGAATCACCTGCCTTTGTCAAAGGCACCGGCCCATTGGCCATTCGTTTGACAGTCGGCGAAACGGAGCGACAGATTGAAGCCAGCCTGACCAAAGCCATTCACCTGGGGCGTTTAGACCCTGCCAGCGACGTGTTCCCTGAGATTGATCTGACTAATGATAACGGCTTGGAAAAAGGGGTATCCCGCCGGCACGCGCGTATTCTCAAACGTGAAGGAACTGTAGTTGTTGAAGACTTGGGAAGTATCAACGGCACCTTTATCAATGGGAAACGATTGGCCCCTTACCTGCCGGAAGTGTTGCACGATGGTGACCAATTACAACTGGGCAAACTGCTGATTGAAGTAGAAATGCGCTAAGTAGTCGTTGGATAGATGAAAACAATGACCAGTGGATAGTAATTAGTGAACAGTAATTAGTGAACAGTTTTACTATTCACTGTTTACTGTTTACTGTTTACTGTTCACTGCTAACTGATTACTATTAACGAAGGAGCGATTGATGGCGATCACAGTAATCGTACATGTTTTGAATGCAGATGCCGTGATGGCGGAAATTGAAGAACTGCCCGATCCAATGGCAAACTTTGTTGTTTGCACCAACCCCCGCACCCGTGACGGTAAACCGATTGTTTATATTGAGCGTGAGGCTACCCGAGTTATCTTCCCCTGGCATCGGATCAGTTTTTTGGAAACAATGCCCAGTGAGGAAGACCAGGTACAGATTGAATCCTTCTTCCGGGATTAGATTGACCCAAACTATTTGAATTTTGTGAGAAAACCGCCACCCAAGCCAGAACGTGGCGGTTTTTACTTGCTATTTTACCCCCCCGCGAGTAAGATATATAATTCTTCTGGTAATCTTCTTGGCGACTCATCAGCTCAAAAATAGCCTTCAGAGCGCCGTTTTAGAAAGGTAAGAATAATGGCTACTCCTCAGCAGATCATGCTGGCTACTTGTCCTAATTGTCGGGCTCAGTTTAACGCTCCGGTGCAAGGTATTGTCGATGGTCAGGACCCGGTTTTGAAATCCGCTTTTTTGCAGGGAAGATTGAATGCGGTTCAGTGCCCCCAATGCGGTGCTGTCAGCGCCCTGAACATTCCGCTGCTCTACTACGATTTGGAAAAGGAACTGGCCCTGGTATTGACCACCAATGGCCTGATGGCCGGTCCGGCTCAGGACAAGCTAATCGGCCAATTGACCAACACCCTGGTTAACAGTTTACCTGCCGAAAAGCGCAAGTTTTACCTCTTTAACCCCAAAATCTTCTTGACGCTTGAGAGTATGGTCAAGGCTGTTCTAGAGGCCGATGGAATTACCGAAGAGGTTTTAGAGAAGCAAAAAGCTAAAATTAAGTTATTGGAAGAATTTTTGCAGGTGCAGGACGAAGCGACCCTACGTGAAAAAGCTAAGGCTCACGATGCCGAATTGGATCGCAACTTTTTTGAAATTCTCACCGCTTCAATGCAAGCCGCCCAAATGGAAGGAGATCGAGCCGGGGCGCAAACCTTCTATGCTTTAAGAACCATTTTGGCCCAGTTGAGTTCTCAGGGACAGCAGATTGTGGCCGATATTGACGCCAGCTTGGGCCTGGTGCATATCCATAGCCGGGAAGATTTGCTGGAAAAAATACGCAGCGCCAAGAATGACGAGGAGTTCGAAGCCCTGGTGGCCGCCGGTTATCCCCTGCTCGATTATACCTTCTTCCAACAACTGACGGCTCAAATCGATGAACTGGCCAAAACGGGTGACCTCAAACAGGCCAATAAACTCAAGGATTTGAGAACCAAGATTTTAGATACCAAAGCTCGCCAAGAGGAGCTAAGCCGACAAGCTTTGCAGAAATCGGCCACATTCCTGAAGGAAGTTCTGCAATCCAGTAACCCCCAAAAAGTTCTGACCGAGAAACTGGATCAAATTGACGAGTCCTTTTTTGCTGTCTTATCCGCTAATATTGAAGAGGCGCGCCGTCAAAAACAGGAACAGGTGGCCCAGGCGATGGAGATGATTGGCAACATGGCGATGGCTATGCTGCAAGAGGGCTTGGCGAGTAACACGTAAGGCTTTACGATTATCAAACCCGCACCAGCTCTACCTGCCCAAGTTGGTCATCGTAAATAAGATAAGCCGGTCGTGGGCCATCCTCAGGACGTCCCACGCTGCCCACACCGACGACGAGGGTATCGCCGGGACGCAGGGTGATAAGGGGGTGGGTGAGCTTCTGCAAATGATTGTCACTTGTTAAACGCCAGGCTATTTGTCGGTGAGTGTGACCGTGGAACATCAGGGCCACTCCGGCCTGGATCAAGCTGCTTATAATCTCCCACAATACTGAGGATTCGAAATGCAAATAAGGAAATAGGCTGGACATCGCCAAACCGCGCCGGTGGGCCTGCAAATCGGCCAGGGTAGCCAGCTTCTTGGGCCACAGCGGCGTTGCGTGGGTCAGCCAAAATTGGCTCTCCTGATGCACAGGTGGCAAAGCTAAAACCCAGCCCTGATTATCAGGAGAAAGTTGGGGCCAGCCCGATACCTCCCAGTTGCCAAAAACGGTAGGCGCACCTACTTCACGCACCAACTGAACGCAGTCGTCAACCCCTATATCCCCCAGGCAAAAGTAACCATTAACTTGCTGTTGTTGGGCGTGATTCAGTACGGCAGCTAAGGCTTTGGTATGGCTGTGAATATCGGAGAAGACGGCATAGCGCATGGAGGAGGAGGGTAGCATAAGATGAGGGATAAAGCAAAGGTTAATACTACTGCTTAGACATCCCCTTTAAATTAAGCTATAATCCCCCAAATTAGCCATATTCCCAAGGAGAAACTAACCCTTGACCAAATACCCGCGCGTCACCGGCATGCGAGATGTCCTCTTTGACGACCAACCCTACTGGCGCTTCATTTTAGCCAAAATTCAAGAAACGGTGGACCTGTTCGGCTACCGGCGGATTGACACCCCGGTGCTGGAGCAGGCCAGCCTATTTATTCGCGGTGTTGGTGAAGGCACCGACATCGTTGAAAAAGAAATGTATATTTTTGAGGATCGTGATGGCGACCAATTGGCCCTGCGCCCGGAGTTCACCGCCGGGATCATGCGAGCCTATATTGAAAATGGCTTGCACACGCTACCCAGCCCATTGCGCCTGTGGACAACCGGGCCGCTTTTCCGCCACGAGCGGCCCCAGGCCGGGCGCTACCGGCAGCACAGCCAATTTGATATAGAGGTCATCGGCGAGTCAGACCCGGCGGTGGATGTCGAAGTCATCAACCTAGCCTGGCATCTGTTCACCAACCTCGGTTTTTACGGCCTGCGGCTCTATCTCAACTCGACCGGCTGCCCGGCCTGCAAACCGGCTTATATCCAAACCCTAGTTGGCTACTTTAGCGCCTTTGCCGACAAGCTGCCGCCCGACGACAAAATGCGCCTGCAAAAAAATCCGCTGCGCCTCCTCGACAGCAAAGAACCGGCTACCCAGTCTTTGTTGGAAAACGCGCCCCGTATCACCGACCACCTTTGCACCGACTGCGCCAGCCATTTTGCCAGGCTAAAAACTTACCTGGAAGCGATTGGCCGGCCCTACATCGTCGATTATCGGATCGTCCGCGGCCTGGATTACTATACCAAAACCGTTTTTGAGATCAAAGCTGATGGCTTGGGCAGCCAGGATACGATTTGTGGCGGCGGTCGCTATGATGGCTTGATCGAGGAGTTGGGTGGACGCCCCACACCGGGCATCGGTTTTGGTTCGGGCATCGAACGCTACGTCATCGCCTTACGTCACCTAGGAGTTGAGCCGCCGCCGGAACCGCTGCCCAAAGTGACCGTCTCTTACCTGGGCCAGGAAGCCAAATCAGCCGCTCTGAGGTTGGTCGAGATGTTACATCGGGAAAATATCGGGGCGATTCTAACCCCAGGTGACCGCAGCCTGAAGGCTCAACTAAAAAGCGCCGACCGGCTTGAGGCCGCTTATGCTGTCATTCTGGGCGAAGATGAAGTTAAGGCCGGTCAAGTGACCGTCCGAGAAATGAGCAACAGCCAACAAACAGCCGTTGCTTGGACTGATTTGGTGGCTTGGTTACGGAAAAGATTGTGGCAGGATGGTTGACACCCCTCCCCATTTAGCTTTCCACACTATCGGCTTGCTCTATCACCCCAAGCTGGCCGAGTCGCGGGTGATGGCGGCGGAGATGCTGGAGTTTATCGAAAGCCTGGGCGCGACGGCCTGGGTTAGCTCAAGCTGGGATGAAGAAGAGATCAGGGATCACCTGAAGGACTCGGATCTACTGGTCGTCTTGGGCGGTGATGGGTCGATGCTGCGGGCAGCCCGGATGACTTCCAGCCGGGGTATCCCTATCCTGGGTATTCATATGGGCCGGCTGGGTTTCCTGGTCGAAGTGCAACCGGCTGAGTGGTCCGACCGGATCCAACAAGCCATGTTGGGGCAAGGCTGGATCGAAGAGCGTATGTTGCTCCACGCCGAGCATTATCGCCAGGATCGAGTGGTTAAGACCTATGAGGCGCTCAACGAAATTGTCATTGGCCGGGGCAAGTTTGCCCGGGTTGTTCGTTTACACACCGATATTGACGGTGTTTTTCTAACAACTTACACTGCCGACGGCTTGATTATCGCCACGGCTACCGGCTCAACGGCCTATGCTCTGGCTGCCGGTGGCCCCATTTTGCCGCCCGAATTAAAAAACTTTTTACTAGTGCCTCTGGCTCCCCATCTCAGCCTGGAACGAGCCATTGTTCTATCCAGGGGCGTAACCGTGTCCGTCCAAATTTCGACCGATCACACTGCCCTGCTTACGGTTGACGGTCAATTTGAAGTCGAACTGGCCGACCAGGATAAGGTGGTGATACACGCCAGCCCCTGGGTGGCTCGTTTTGTGCGGTTACAGGGGAAAAATTATTTTTATCGAACCCTGATGCAGCGCCTGGGCTGGCCGCAAGCAAAGAAAGGGTAGTAGGAGATTAATCGTGTCAAATCCGGTTGATAATACAACCAGCCTGATCCAACAAGGATTGGCCGCAGCTCGGGTGGGCGATCTTGAGGATGCCCGCCGGATGCTGCGTGAATCCACCCAACGGATGCCGGATAATATCGACGCCTGGTTAGGACTGGCCGGTGTGGTGGAATCCTTAACTGAAAAAGAAGACTGCTTCAACCGGGTGTTAGCGATTGACCCCGGCAACAATGAGGCCAGGGCAGGTTTGGCTCTAATTCAGCAGAAATTAGCAAGCCAAACCCAAGCTAAAACCTCCCCCCCATCTGTTCAACCCGATACCGGGCTAACCTACTGTTATCGTCACCCCGATATTCAAACCGGCCTGCGCTGTAACCGTTGTAACAAGCCTATCTGCCCCAAGTGCGCCAGGCGTACCCCGGTGGGTTTTCGCTGCCCCGATTGTATTCGAGAGCAGGAGGATAAATTTTACAGTGGTGGTAATTCCGATTATATAATTACCGCTGTCATTGCTCTGCCCCTGTCGTTCATTGCTGCCGGGTTGTTTACCTTTATCTTGGGTGGAATTGGCTTCTTTGTGATTATCATAAGTCTTATCGCGGCCCCGGCTGTGGCCGGTTTTATTGCCGAAGCGGTGCGCTGGGCAGTCAAAAAACGGCGTTCTCGCTACTTGGGCCATATAGCCGCCGCTTGTGTCATTCTGGGAGCAGCTCCTTTCCTAATTTTTATGTTGGTGTTTGGTAACTTTTTTGCCCTACTTGCCCCCGGCATCTTTGTCGTCTTGGGCGCGGCTACGGTTCTGGCTCGCTTACGGTGATTTAAAAACCCAAATCCACATGATTGATTATCGACAATTTACCTATTGACTCTTAAACCGGTATGGTTAATAATCGTCGTGAGTCATTCACAATTCAGCGCCGAAAGCCCCTGTGGGTAATTTATAATTATCATGGCTTCGCCAGATTTGTTGGAAAAATTGGCGGCCTATGTGCCGACTCCAGTAACGCGGACAATTTATCGTCAGCCGCGCCTCTTAACCGAACCGTCTGCTCGCCGGTTTCCGGCGGCGGTTTTATATACTGACATCTCCGGTTTTACGCCTCTGACCGAGATGTTGGGCCAGGCCGGCCCCACCGGCGCTGAAGAGTTGACTTACCTCATCAACCAATATTTCACCAGCATGATCCAAATCGTACAGGCTTATCATGGCCAGGTGGTCAAATTTTCTGGAGATGCCCTGACCGTGTTGTTTCCGGCGGAGAAAATTTCGCTGCAAATAGCCGTGCGCCGGGCGGGTGAGTGCGCGTGGGCCATGCAAGCCAAAATGAGCGAATTTTCTGCCCTCAAAACCTCTCGGGGCTTGGCCTCCTTATCGTTGAAGGCAGGTATTGGGGCAGGTAAGATTTTGGAATGTCATATTGGCGGCGCATTGGGACACTGGGAGTATATGGTAAGCGGCGCCCCCCTGGTTCAGGTCGCTATGGCTGAACGCCTGGCTGAGCCAGGACAAACGATTTTTAGTCCCCAGGCGTGGCGAGAAGGTCACTCGTTCTTTACCGGCGCGGCTAATCCAAATCAACCGGACTTTATCATTTTAAGTAAAGTGATAAATAGTCTACCCGGATCAGCCCCAACAGGACTTGATTGGAGCCAGCTTGATCCAGGAGAGTCTGACCTGGCTGAAAAAGCCTTACGCAGTTATTTGCCCGACGCGGTCAAAGATCGCTTGAGCGAGCAGGCTGATTGGTTGGCCGAACTGCGCCGGGTAACGGTTTTATTCATCGGCGTGGGTGGTTTTGATTATGAAGCGGCCAACGCCCTGGAACGCCTGCAAAATTTTTTGCATGCCATTCAAGAACTGGTGCATCGCTTCGAGGGGTCGCTTAACAAAGTTGCCGTTGATGACAAGGGTACGGTTCTTTTAATTCTCTTTGGCGTTCCTCCTTTTTCCCACGAAGATGATATTACCCGCGCTGTTGCCTGCGCCCTGTCCCTGGAAACGGTCGCTAGAGAGCAGGGTCTGCGCATGTCGATTGGAATTGCCGAGGGCGGCTTATTTGCCGGACCGGTTGGCGCACCCAGCCGACGGGAATACACTGTTATTGGTGATACCGTCAATCTGGCCGCCCGGCTGATGCAGTATGGTAAAGCCAGCACAATTCTCATCAGCCAACGGGTGAAAGAGCGAGCAGGGCCGCAATTTGTCTTTGAGAGTATGGGGCAAATCTCGGTCAAGGGCCGCGCCGAAACTCTGGCGGCGTACCTGGTCAAGGGGGAGCAGGGCAGCCAGGATGAGTTCATCATGCGTTACTTGCTACACAAAGAACCGCTCGTTGGCCGCACCTCCGAACTTGAGCAACTGCGCCAGGTGACGGCTAAGGCGCGACGTGAGGGGCTGCAACTACTGTTTATTGAGGGTGAACTGGGCCTGGGTAAAAGTAGATTGGCTTCGGAGATAGTGCGCGAATGGATTGCGGCAGGTGGGACAGGCTACGGCAGCAAATGTATTAGTTATGGCCGCCAAACCCCTTATCAAGCCTGGCGCGAAGTGTTGGCGGCCTTGTGCAGCCTAACCCCAACGCTTTCATCCCAGCGCCAGTTGGCCCGCTTGGCCGCCAGTATTGCCGAGTTGGATGACCCGCCGGACCAGCCAGGATATTGGGCCGACCGTTTGCCGCTGTTGGCCGATGTTCTGGGAGTGGAAGCGCCGGAGAATAGTTTTACCCAAAGTATTACCGGCCAGTTACGCCGCAACAATACCTTTGCCCTGATTGCCGCCCTGCTGCGTCACCATGCCAGGCGTCGTTTTTTGCTTATTTTGTTGGAAGATATACATTGGGCTGATGAGTTGTCTTTGGCGCTGGTAGCTTATCTGGCTAAAACCTTGGTTGATGCTTCCCTGTTACTTGTTCTGGTGCATCGCCCGATGTCGGCCACGGAGATGGACCTGCTGGCTGATACTAAAAATTTGCCTTATGCCCATACCATCGACCTTGAGCCTCTCTCTTCCCCCGAAAGTCTAGAGTTGATCAAAATGATGTTGGGAGATAAACGGTTGTCTCCAGATACTGAAAAAATTCTCCTCAATCGAGGCCAGGGCAATCCTTTTTTCCTCCAGGAAATCGCCGGTGCGATTCTTGAGGTGGCTGAAAGTCAAACCTACCAGCATTTGAATACGCTCAATTTACCGGACACGGTTCAGGACGTGATTTTTACTCGCGTTGATCGTTTATCGGACGACGAAAAGCTCACCCTTAAAGTGGCTGCGGTTATTGGTCCCACCTTTCAACGCTCTCTCCTATCCGCTGTACATCCCTTGCATCAGAGCCGGTTTTTGTTATCCTCCCAGCTTGAGGATTTGGAAAAAGAAAAATTGATTCGCCTGGAAGTGCCTGCCCCGAAATGGGAATATATATTTCATAACGTAATTACTCAAGAGGTTGTCTATGAGGGCTTGTTGCTGGCCCAACGTCGCCAGTTACATCGAGCCGTTGGCCTGGCTCTGGAGAATTTGGTCCCTGACGAGGTCGAGCAGCTCGCTTTTCATTTTAGTCGCAGTGATAATCGAGAAAAAGCGTTACATTATTTGAAGGTCGCCGGTGATAAAGCTCGCCGTGAATACGCCAACTATGCGGCGATTGGTTATTATTCTGAAATCCTAAACCTTTTGGTTAATCATCTCCCGATGGGGCGAGGTAATAGTGTTATTTCAACCGAGTATTGGGATGTTTTGATGGAGCGGGCCAAACTGTTTAGCCTGATTGGGCAGCGCGATAGCGAGTTGGAAGACCTGGGGACTTTGGGTATTATGGCCGAAGCTCTTAACGATGATTATCGCCGCGCTCTGGCAGCTAAACAGTGGGCCACGCTTTATGAGATCAGTGCAGATTTTGACTCTGGCCTGGAGATGATTGAACGGTGTGTACAACTGGCCCAAAAAGCCGGTGATGAAAGATTGGTGGGCGAGGCGTATAACCAGTGGGGTAGATTGCTCTATCTCCGTGGGGAGTATGAGACCGCCGGCGACTATCTCCAAAATGCCTTGAGCATTGCCCAAAATCATCAAGATAAAAACGCCCAGGCTGACTGCCTGAATAACTTGGGTATTGTCGCCCACTATCAAGACGATTACGATGTCGCCCTGTACTTCTTTAACGAAGCCGTCGCCTTGCGCTGGGAGATGGGAGACCAGGTGGGCCTGGCGAATGATTTGAGTTATCTAGGGCAAGTTTACTACGATCTCGGTCAGCTCACCGCCGCTCAAAAATGTTATGATCAATCTCTGGCGCTTCACCGGACCATCGGCGACCGGGCCGGCGAGGCGCTAACACGCCGCAACCTGGGTAAAGTACATCGTACCCTGGGCAATTACCCCGGTGCTTATACTCTATTTAGTGAAGCTCTGGCTACTTATCAGGCCATTGGCGACCGGCGCGGCGAAGCCCATACCCTCTACCAATTAGGCCTTCTCCATACCCGCCTGATCGAATATGACACGGCCCTAACCTTCCTGGACGAGGCCCTGGAAGTTCTAAAGGAGTTGGATGACGCCTGGGTCTTGGGCGAGGCCCTGACCTACTACGGTTGGACTCTCCACGAAAAAGGCCAATCGCGCGAGGCAAAAAAATATTTTGAAGAGGCGCTCAAAATCCAACGCGACACTCACCAGGAAGTGAAAATGATGGAGAGCGTCGCCCACCTGGGACGGGCAGCCCTGGCAGCCAATGATTTCAGCCTGGCGGAGACGTGTGCTCGCCGCGCCCTTGATTTTATTAGCGCCAAGGGTACCCAGGGGATTGAACATCCGGCCCTGGTTTATCTGACCTGTTACCAGGTTTTGCAAAATAATAAAAAGTTGGCTCAAGCCGAGTCGGTTTTAGCCCAGGGTCATCAGTACCTTACTACCCATGCGGCTCAAATTGATGAGCCGGCCCTCCAGCAAAGTTATCTCACCAATATTCCCGAAAATCGGTTGATCCGGGAACTTATGCGAACAGAAAAATAAAAACCCCTGGCGCTTGCAAGCGCCAGGGGTTTTGTTTTCAAACTTGCTTTTAACCCCGGTTTGCTTTGTTTGATTTAATTCACAAAGCCAATAAGCCGCCGGGCCTGATCAGGACGCCGCAGCTTGGCCAGGGCCTCTTTTTCGATCTGACGAATGCGCTCGCGGGTTAAGCCGAATCGTTCAGCCACATCCTGGAGGGTCAAAGGCTGCCCATCTCGCAGGCCATAGCGCAGTTCCACAATGCGGCTTTCACGGGCAGTTAGTCCAGATAAGGCCTTACGAATTTCGCTCTCCAGCAGGGTGGAGTCAACCTGATCTTCCAGGGCCTGGCTCACGTCATTTTCGACAAAGTCGGCCAGAGTCGCGCCGTCGTCACCCACAGGCTCTTCCAGACTCAAGGTTTCTTGACCATCCTTCAGTAGCTCATGAATTTGTTCCGGTGCATCACCGGTATGAGCTGCAAGCTCTTCCAATTCCGGGGCGCGTCCCAATTGCTGGGTCAGTTGTCCCATCGCCTTCTTGATTTTACCCAGGTGATCGACTTTGTGAACCGGCAGGCGGATAACGCGCGTTTGCACGGCCACGGCTCGGCTCACACTCTGGCGAATCCAATAGCTGGCGTAGGTGCTCAGACGGACGCCTTTTGCTTCGTCAAACTTATCAATGGCTCGGATCAGCCCTAATACCCCTTCTTGGGACAGCTCAGCCAGGCTCAAGCCGTGGCCGGTATACTTATTGGCAATACTGATTACCAGTCGGCCATTGGCCTGAATCAGGGTCCGTCGAGCGGCTGCGCCTTCTTCTAGTTTTTGTAAAAATTGCTTACGCACATTCTGGTCCAGATGTTGATCTTTGGCCATTCGTTTGGCCGCCTTTTTACCTTCCAGCATCAGCTTAATCAAGCGTCTTTCTTCAGCCGGCGCTACGGGGGCGGTCGCCGCCAAATCGGCAATACTCAACCTAAATAGTGCTTCTTCAGGGGCCCAAGTTGTTGCCATCTTCCTCACCTCATCTCTAAAATCCTTAATTTAAGGAGTAATCTACAAAAGGTAATCTCTCTATTTGTTGGTGAGCGTTATAGGCTTGCAGCATGTAGACTAATATTTGATCTTCCAAGTCTAATGCACTCACCATATCAGTAATCAATTTGCTCAACGATCTGGCTGACAAAAGTTTTTGCTTGTCAGGTAAAGGTCCTTGTAGAGCCGTGCCCGCCAGAAAAGCCAGAGCAATTGGATCGGCAGGCAGGGTTGCGCCGGACAGGTCTTCACCCGACGCATCAGCCAAATGGTTGATGTACTGCTGAACCTTTGGTCCTAGCTTTTGGGCCAGGGCCGCTACTTTTTGGGGATCGTCTTCATCTTCTTCAAAAAGAAAAGGATCAACTTGTCCCATCAAATAATCGTCCTGACTGGCCCAAATATCCTTGATGATAAAACGATCCTGTCCCATTGTAATTAAATCTATCCGGCCATCTGTCAGGTTTCCTATGGCCGTAATCCGGGCTGTTGTACCCACTTCATAAAGATCACCGAGATATAAGTTGGCCACATGGGGAGCCTGGGCATCCTTTGTTCTGGCCAAAACCACCCCAAAAGGTTGGCCTGTCGCTAAACATTGCCGGATCATTGCTTTATATCGTTCTTCAAAAATGTGTAGCGGCAGCATCATCCCGGGAAACAACACAACGTTTAGGGGAAATAAGGGAATATCCGAGTTCTGTGTTAACATAATCTCTCCTTACCGCCCAGTCCAACCCTACTTAGTCCTAATCAACCATCCAGCCCTTCAACTTCTTATGACGAAGCGAAGGGGGCTTTTCTTACCCCACCCGGAAAACTTCTCTATCAATTGTGTTGTAGTGCTAAAATTTAGCTCTGCTAAATATTTGCCCTACTGCGTAATTGTGGCTATTTTAGCATTAATAAATTAAAGACAAGTTAAATTTGACAAGACTTTTAGAGGGTTGGCTGGGTAGTGTCCTTGTGCTATAATAGTAACATAATCGGCCAGGATCGATCTTTGTAGAAAAAGTGAGACTGCTATGTTCAGGTTTTCAAACGCCGAAACCTCCATTCCACGAGTTCTTGTAGTTGACGATGATGTTGAAGTTGCAAAATCTATCGAAGCATCTCTCCGCAAAAATTATCAGGTTTTTGTAGTTTATAGCGGGATCGAAGCCATCAAGGAAGCCCGACGTCACCGGCCCGATTTAATCGTTTTAGATGTGGTTATGCCGGGTATGGATGGGCTGGCCACCTGCCGCGAGTTACGCCTTGATCCGGCTTTAGCCGATGTGCCAATTCTGTTCCTGACTGCCCTGGGCCGCCCTGAAGATAGAATAGCCGGTTTTAGGGCCGGGGCCGATGATTATCTCACCAAACCCTTTAATTTGGAGGAATTGCACCTCAGAATTGAAGCTATCTTACGCCGGGTAAAACTCATTTCTCCTCCTCCACCTGCCTCTACGCTCCAAATTAAAGATTTAATCTTAGATCGAACTAGTTATCAGGTTACGACTCACAAAAAACAGGCTAAATTAACCCCGGTTGAGTTTGAGTTACTCTATCACTTAATGACGCACCCCGACGAGGTTTTTACCAGTGATCGTCTCTTACAAGAAGTTTGGGATTATCCATCGGAGAGCGGCAGCCCCGATTTGGTGCGGATGCATATCAAAAACCTGAGAAACAAAATCGAAGCGGATCCGAGTAAGCCTGAATTTATCTTAACTATTCCTCGACGCGGATACACCATTGCCTCCGCCGGTTCAGAGTAACGCTAACGGTATCTTGAGGAAACCCCAGGAGTTTTGTGTAGCACCCCTGGGGTTTGGCAGACAACCTGAATTTTTGAGAAGATACGCAATTCTCCAAAGTTAGCGTAAACCCTATTTCATCACCTGTCACCCCTAAAAATTAGGGGTATTTGCCATATAAATAAAAGAAAACAGGAAAATAGTAATCCCATCTCAGTGGAGACGGGATTTTTGTTGGGGGGTAACCCGTAGAGGGTTAGATTTAGATGAGGCCGTCGGGTGTATTTAGCCGGCCAAATCTACAATTTTTTGTTGTTCGGTAATGGGTTCCAGAGGTTTGGAATGGCGGATTGTACGTATTGGCCGCGTGGGGGCGCTAGCCAGTGTTTTCTCAAGTTGATAGATTTCGGCCTGGAGAACTTCTACCTTTTGAGATGGTACAAATTGCCATTGCCCCTGGGTTAACCAATCAGTCAAGCTGACCAGTTTTTCCATGAAAAAAAAGTGCTTTGACGATGTTAGATTCACAGGGAAACGCTTCTCCCTCCTTCTCTCAGATGGTGCAGTTATCCCTCTTATTCAATTATAGATAGCTTCCCACTGGTGTAACACAATGTTCCCACTTAGCTAGCTATAATACTTGATTATATAGAATTTGCAAATCATGCCACTATAACAAGTCTGACCTCGATTCTGAGTTCGGCATGTGGTATAATCAGGTTACGATAACCTTTAAACGAGTGATGATATGAGCCTGATCGGCAAAAGTCCTCAAATTTTGATCATCGCCCCAGATGATCTCCGTTCGCTACAAAAGAGCCTGGAAAAGCAGTATGGAATGGCCGTTAGCTACATGGCGAACGGACGAGATGCCTTGGAGGCAATGCAGCGAGTCAAGCCTGATTTGATTGTTCTCAATGCCAACTTAGCCAACCCACCGGCCTGGTCTCTGTTAGCCGAGCTAAAGGCGAAAAAGTCGACGACACCGGTCATCCTGATAGGGGCCAATGGCGAGGCGGCCCAGGCCAACTTCAACTACAACACTATTGTCGGCTGGCTAAACGACCCGGTTGACGCGCCCGAATTGGCGGCGTTGATTCAATCAGCGCTGCAACAGCCTTTATCTAACAGCGACTTGGTGTTGACCAAACGGGCCGAACTAATTGAAGCCAACCAACAACTGACGGCGCGGGTGCAGCAATTGCAGACGCTGTTTGAAATTGGGAAGTCGGTTATCTCGCAGCTTGAACTGGCTACCGTGTTACGCCAGGTGGCCAAGGCGGCGGTCAACCTGACCAACGCCGACGAGAGTTATCTACTTTTGGTGGATGAAGTGACCGGCAATTTGTATCTGCGGACCGAAGCCAATCTGGGTATCGAGGAAGTCAAAAATTTCTGGGTTAAGGTCAGCGACTCGATTGCCGGGCGGGTGGTGCAAACCGGCGAGCCTATTACCATTTCCAAAGACAGCCACAGCCTGAAGGTGAAAACCGGCCTGGTGGTTTATGCCCTCATCTATGTGCCGGTGAAAGTTGGACAAAAGGTGATTGGCGTGCTGGGAGTAGATAACCGTCACCAGCAGCGGGTTTTTAGCGAGGAAGACCAACAGTTGTTGTCGGCTCTGGCCGATTGGGCTGCGATTGCCATTCAAAACGCCCAACTGTACACGGACAGCGCCGAACTGAGCCGTGATTTGGAGTTGGTCAACCAGGTCAGCCGCCTGGTTTCCAGCACCCTGGATGTTGAGGAAATTCCACGTTTGCTTATCCAACGTACGGCTGAAATTTTTGAGGCAGAGTGCGGTTCGCTGGCTCTACTCGACAAAGAGCGCGGCGGCGTTGTTTTTCAACTCGCTTATGATAACCAGGGTAAGGAGTTGAGCAGCCTGAGAAATTTCCTGATGCCGCTGGGCCAAGGAATCATCGGCACGGTGGCGGAAACTGGGTTGCCCGTGATTGTCAATAACGTACAACAACACCCCGGCTGGTCGCCGGTGGCCGATCAGTTGACCGGGTTTACCACCAAAAAGATTATGGCTGTGCCGCTGATTGTCGAAGGCGAAATTTTGGGGGTAATCGAGTTGCTCAATAAAAAAGAGGGTGATTTTGGGCAAAATGATCTGGAATTGCTGTCGGTTGTAGCCTCTTCGGCGGCTATTGCTATCCAAAATGCTCGTCAATACGAGGAGTTACGGCAGGCTAATCAAGCCTTGCAGCAAGAGCAAGCGCAGCGTATTGCCGCCGAACGTTGGGCGGTGCTGGGTAAAGCCGCCGGCAGTTTGGCCCACCGCATTAATAACACCACCACCCTGGTACCCATCGCCGTCCAGCGCCTGCGCGAGTTGCTCCAACAAGTTACCCTGCCGCTCGAGTCGAGAAATGAAGTCGAGGCGAATTTAGATCGAATTGAGCGCAACACGCTTTATACGGTTGAGTTGGCCACGGCCCTGTTGCGTCGGTTCCGCCAAAATCCTTCTCAGGCGCAGGATGTGAACGAGTTAATTAAACATGCCCTGGCCCTGGTCGAGATTCCTAAAAATATCAAAGTAGTCTGCCAGCTCGATCCTAAATTGCCGGCCGTGGCCATTAGTGACCTGCTGGTGGATGCCTTGCTTGAACTCATCATCAATGCCCTGCGAGTGCTGGGCGATCGAGAAGGTATCCTGCGGATTGCTTCCTTTAGTGTGGGCGACCGGGTTTTGATTCAGGTTACTGATAGCGGGCCGGGTATTGCCGCCGCTAATATCAACCGGGTATTCGAGATGTTTTATACCACCCACCCCCAGGGGTTGGGGTTTGGCTTATGGTGGGTCAAAACTTTTCTGGAACAACAGCGCGGCGGGATCACCGTCGAAAGCCAACCTAATCAGGGTACAACCTTCACTATCAGCCTGCCAAGCCGCCCGTCGAGCCGTCCGGTACGATTGCCCTCTCCGCAAAAATAGAGTAAGATGAACGAATGGAGGGTTTAAGCGATGCGTAAACGTGTTTTAGTTGTCGATGATGTACCCGACTGGCGCGCCCAGTTACAGGAGATACTCAGGGGTGAATTTGAAGTTATTACCGTAGATAATTACCAGGCCGCTATGGAAGTCGTCCGCCGGCGAGAGGCGGAGTTGGTGATTGTCGACCTGCGCCTCAGTCCGACCGATGAGGAAGACCGGCAGGGGATGGAATTACTTAAGGAATTGGCTCAATACCGTATTAACGCCATCGTCTTAACCGGTTATCCGGAGCAGGCTCTAAAAGAAGAGGCGGAGAACCAATATAAGATTTTTGAGTTCATCGATAAGAGCACTTTGGCTTATGGCTACCAGCGTATTCGGGATGTGGTGGGTGAAGCCTTTAAGTTATTAGAGGGTAAGGAAAAAGATAAAACAGAGGTGATTAAAGTTGCCAGAACCGGCCAATCCGTTCCTTTTTCCGAAGAGCTGTCAAGTTGGCCGCTGAGAAAATACCGTAAAGACAAAAGGCATTGAAACCGCCGACGACCGACCGGAGACCGCCGTATGGTTATCTAAAATTTTATCTGGTCACCAGGATCTGTCATAAATGAGCCTTGATCTGAACCTTCAAAGTATTATCCTTTTTCTCTTCTTCATCGCCCCTGGTTTCCTTTTTACCCGCACCTACACTGCCTACCGTCCGCGCTACTATCGCCCGCCCGATGCTTTTGAGCAGTTTGTGTTGGCTATTATCGGCAGCGCTATTGTTCACGCTACGATCCTGAGCGGTATTGCCCTGGGCTTGCTGGTCTACTGGCTGGCCGATGGTCAACTCCTGTACCTGATCAATTTTGCCAGCCCGGCCTCGCTGCCTTTCAGCATCTACCCATTGCCGGTGTTGGGCCTCTATCTGTTTGGGGGTATTTTGTACCTGACCTTGAGCCTGATTTTGGCCCGCCGTTTTGCTACGTTTATTGGCTTTCGTACGGCAGGAAATCGGCCCTGGTGGTGGAAACTCCTGTTGGGCGACGATCCCCCAGAGCCTTTTTTGCTCTGGCATACCATCCTCCAGGTTGAACCACTGCAATTTAACTTGATTCCCCCCCGCCTGACTGTTTATATGCGTAACGGTGACTATTTTGAAGGCGATCTCTACAGCATGCGGCTGGTTGGTGATGAAGAAAATACGGTTGAATTGGCCCTGCGTAAAGTTTTCTATCGCCCCACTCCTCCTGGTTCAACCGGCAAGGCTAACAAACCCTCCCCTGATTTGCAACCTCTCACCAATCAAGTTATCCTACTGAAATCAACCGATATTTTGTGGTTGGCCCGCAACGATTTGCCGCAATAGTTGTTAGTGGTCTATTGTCAGTTGTAAAGTTCGGCAAAGGGGACAACTGATTATGAGCCACGGATGAATCAAAGATTGTTGGGCTAACCAAATTTTGTTAAGAGACTGGCTTACTGAATGTTTGAACTCATTTTCCTGGGCACTTCTGCCTCGGCCCCCTCAGTCCATCGCGGACTTTCGGCCAACGTGGTTCTATACAACGAGTACCGCTTTTTGATTGACTGCGGCGAGGGCACCCAACGCCAGATTTTGCAGAGTAACCTGGGGTTTAAACGGCTGAATAAAATCTTGCTCACTCACGGTCATTTGGATCATATCCTTGGCCTGGGGGGGCTGGTATCGACCTTTAGCCGGTGGGAAGCGATTGATAAGCTGGAAATTTATGGCGGTGCGTGGACCCTGGAGCGGGTTAAAGATTTACTGTTGCGCGTGGTTTTACGCGGCGACAAACTCCCGGTGAAACTGGAATTTATCCCGCTCCAATCCGGCCCTTTTCTGGAAGATCATACGTTTCAACTAAGCGCCTTTCCGGTAACTCACCGTGGCGCCGATAGCTTCGGCTTTCTATTTGAGGAAAAATCACGCCGCCCTTTTCTCAACGATAAGGCGGAAGTGTTGGAGGTGCCTTTTGGCCCGGAACGACGTAAACTTGTGGCCGGCGAGGCCATCACCCTGGCCGATGGCCGGATTATCCAGCCGGATGAGGTGCTGGGAGCAGAGATTCCGGGGGCCAAGCTGGTTTTCGTCGGCGATGCCGGGCGCACCGACAACCTCCTGGAAGTAGCTCAAGACGCCGATACGCTCGTCATCGAAGCGACTTACCTTGAGCCTGATGCAGAAATGGCCCACCATTTTAGCCATCTTACTGCGGCCCAGGCGGCCCGGCTGGCCCGCGAGGCCGGCGTCCAGCAACTCTACCTGACCCACATTTCCCGCCGTTACCGTGAGCAGGACGTGCTCGACGAGGCCCGGGCTATTTTTCCCAACACCGTCGTCGCCCGAGATTTCGACCGGGTGAAGGTGATGAAGGAGAGGTAAAAGTAAAACAAATTTAATTAGGCATGGAAACTCAACGTTATACTAATCCTGACGGTACAGCCTCATCTCCTAAACAAATTGTTAAAGTGCCATACATTTTATGTAAGGAGTTTGGTATTGTTTCAGGGCCACAGTTGATGCCGAAGACGTTTGTAGACAAAAATGGTAAAGTGATGACTTATGTTACCTTTTTGGGTGGGGAAGTCCACTTATCCTCTGCGGTCTTTGAGGAGTGGGGAAGTTGATATCTAAGGAATTAGTCAAACAAATAGATATAATTGTTAAAAATTGGTTACCCTTATTACAGCCGCCTGATGAGAGAATTATTACCTGGGCATCCCTGCATGGTTGGGATGCTGAAAAGCCGGAATTTCAACGATTGTTAGTGTATCAGGCTTTATTCAACTCGGCTATCTATCAGGCTGTGCCGAGTATCAAACATAATGCCTTTGCTACGCCGTTAGATTTACTTGGGATCGAAGCGCCTTCAGCCCTGGTTGATGCAATTCAGGAAGTGGTACAACGTTTTCAATTTACTTCATTTAATATTTGGGGAGAACTTTACAGTGCTTTAATTCCGCAATCTCGACGCCGTCATATTGGGCAATTTTGGACAAATGAGCAGGTTGCCGAATGGATGGTGAGTTGGCTATTACAAACTCGTCCACTTGAGCTGGTGGATGTTGGTTGTGGAGCAGGTAATTTTCTCCTCAAAGCAACTGAGTATCTGAAAAAAAACAGGGGTGTTACCAAACTTTATGGATTTGATGTAAGTCCATTGGTGTTAAATGCGGCGTTAGCTGCTTTTTCAACCGGACGTTGGGACAAATCCTCAACTTTACCAACTCTGGCTGTGCAGGATTATCTTGAAGGGATACTCCCGACGACGGTTAACGCTGTAATTTGCAATCCCCCCTATACCCGGCATCATCACATCGCTCCTGAACTCAAAGATAAACTACAAAGGTTGTTCAAAACCCAATTTCGTCTCGATGTTTCACGTCAGGGCACCTTGGCCTTTTATTTTTTGCTCAAACTCATTGCTGAAATACCGGAAGGCGCATGTGCCGCCGTTATTGTGCCGATGGAAACCGTAGACGCCCGCTACGGTCAGGCTGCTCGGCGCGTTTTATGTGAGCATACAACCTTGGAGGCCATTATCCATTTTTCTCCCCAAATGAATGCTTTTCATAAGGTAGATGTAGGGGCCTCTATTCTGTTGTTCAAAAAAGGCTACCAAAAGCAGCATCAGGTAAGCCATCTAACCCTTAACACTCTACCCACCACCGCTGAACTGCTGGCTTGCCTGGAAGAAAAATGTCCTGGAAAGCGTGATTTAGCTTTTGGTTCGCTTGTCGTCCAGCCACAGAATGAATTGATGGACGCCACCAAATGGTTCCATATTGCTGTTCTCCCCTCATCAACTACAAATTGGGAAAAAAGTGGCCTGGTCGTTCCGCTCAAAGCATTAGTTAAGGTAGTACGAGGTATTGCCACTGGGGCTAACCAATTTTTTGCTTTACCTACGACGAAGGTTGAACAACTTTCACTCCAGCCCTATGTAGTGCGAATGTTGCAACGCAATCGAGAAGTGCAGGACATCATTCTGGATGAGGCTGACTGGCAGGCGCTTTCTGATGAAGGTAAATGCGTCTGGCTACTCTATTTAAATGGTGATGACGCCACAAAACATCCCTCGGTGTTAGCTTATCTGGCTGAAGGTGAGGCCTCAGGTTATCATCAGCGCAGTTTAGTACAGACGCGCCGGAAATGGTATGCCATGGAACAGCGTGAAATTCCCGCTATCTTTTTTACGATCTTAACCAGAGGGAATCCTCGTTTTATTCTCAATCGTGCAGGAGTGCGGCCCCTTAACATGTTTTCGCTGCTCTATCCAAATCGCAGCATCGTAGAGGCTAATGCAACTGAACTATTGTGGGTGTTGCTGAATAGCAATTTTTCGCTGTCTCGGCTACATTCTGTTAGTCGGACGTATGGGGGTAATACTCTCAAGGTTGAACCCCGTGAACTGGACAACTTGCCGGTGATTAACCCATTAGCATTGCCAAATAATACCCGGCAAAAAATCAAAGAGTGGATCCATGATTTTTTTCACCACCGGCAAACGGCAGAGCTACTCCACTGCATCGATGCATTAGTTGAGACATTGTTGGTTGCCGAAACTACTAGCGGCAGTGATTCGTCTTTGCCGGTACAGCTAAGATTGTTGCAAACAGACGAAGACTACAAATATTAATGCTCCAAACCCTCCAGCGTGGTACGCAACAATTTAACTTGTTTCTAACCGAAGCTCAGCTTAGCGCCTTTGAACGCTACCGCCAGGAACTCATTGCCTGGAACGAGCGTGTCAATCTCACCGGCATTCTCGATCCCGAAGAAATCGTGGTCAAACATTTTCTGGACTCCCTCTCCGTCTATCTGGCCCTACCAGACCGGCCCTCTACTTTATCGTTGATTGATGTGGGCAGCGGGGCCGGGTTTCCCGGTCTCCCCCTCAAGATTGCCCGGCCTGACCTTCGTTTGACTCTGCTCGAAGCAACCGGCAAAAAAACCGTTTTTTTGCAACATATCGTTGAGACTTTGAAGTTAACCGGCGTCACGATTGTTACCGCCCGGGCCGAGGAAGCAGGCCGCCGGCCTGAACACCGCGAACGGTACGATGTGGCTGTCGCTCGCGCCGTTGCTCCCTTGCCCGTGCTGGCCGAGTATACCCTGCCTCTGGTCAAAGTGGGGGGACGAGTCATCCTCCAAAAAGGCCAGCATCCCGCCGACGAGGTCAAACAAGCCACCAATGCCCTGGGGATTCTGGGCGGCCGGATCAACCAAGTTCTGCCGGTGACGGTGCCGGGGCTGGCGGCCGAGCGCCACCTGGTTGTGATCCAAAAAAACAAACCCACCCCCCCACAATATCCCCGCCGGCCCGGTCTACCGGCTAAAAAGCCGATTTAAGGCGTGTATACCACAAAATTGCTTTGACGCTGTTCTCGTTTGGCAGTATACTTTTCTCAACTTGAATCAAAGGACCGATCGTGATATTGCCCTCACAAAAATGCCAGGCTTATGTCCTCTCAATCCTGCTCTTACTGGTGATGCTTGGCTTGAGTTCCGGTTCCCCTGCCTCTGTTAGAGCACAGGAAACCGGCGACCAACCAAACCCCGCCGTAGTGGAAGCGATTCTAAAAGCTATGACTCCCTATGAGCGAGTGGGCCAACTGTTTATGGTTTCCTTCAAAGGCACTGATGTTGGCTCGACCTCCGCCATTGCCGAACTCGTGCAACGGTATCGGGTGGGAGGAGTTTATATTTCGGCTAAAAATGAAAATTTTAGCAATACCTCAACCACCCCGGCCCAGGTTTTGTACCTGACCAATAATTTGCAGGTCTTGGCGCAAACCATGCCACCCCCAATTACGGCCACTTTGACCGTGACTTCGACGCCCCCCGTGACCACGCCGGTACTGCCGCTTCCCGTTGAAACTTACACCACCCTGCCGCTATTTATCGCCGTCAATCACGAAGGTGATGGTTATCCTAATACCGAAATCAGGGGCAACTTGATTGACGTACCCAACGAGATGGCTCTGGGCGCAACCTGGAACACTGAAAATACCCGGTTGGCGGGGGAAGTGGTTGGGCGAAATTTATCGCTGCTAGGGGTCAACATGCTGCTCGGCCCCTCGCTGGATGTGTTGGATAATCCCCGGCCTGAACGCGGCGGTTCTTTGGGCACTCGGACCTTTGGCGGGCATCCTTTTTGGGTCAGCAAGATGGGACAGGCTTATATTCGGGGGGTTCACCAGGGCAGTAATCGCCAGGTTTTGACGATTGCCAAGCATTTTCCCGGCTTTGGCAGCAGCGACCGGGTTATCAATGAAGGCGTACCGGCCATTAATAGATCGCTGGATGATTTACAGCGCAAAGACCTTTATCCTTTTTTTCAAGTCACCAAACTCAATGCCAACAATCAGGATGACATCAGCGATGGCCTGATGACCGTACACGCCCGCTACCAGGGTTTATCGGGTGGTATGCCCATCAGCCTTGACCCCCGGAACCTGGCGACGATCCTGGCTTTAAAGGAAATTGCGCCCTGGCGAGAGGCGGGCGGCCTGGTTGTCAGCGCGCCGTTGGGAGTGCCTGCCTCATTAGAGAGCCTTTCCAGAGCTACCACCGATCCTTTTCCAAACCGGCTGCTGGTTCAGCAGGCTTTTTTGGCCGGCAGCGATATCTTATTTTTGCAGGATTTTGCCTATCCGGGTGAGCCGTTTGAAACGGAATTGGCCAACATCAAGAACGCGATTGGCTTTTTTCAAGAAAAATATGCGACTGAGCCAAATTTTCAGGTGTTGGTTGATAAAGCCGTCCGGCGTATTATCGCGGCCAAGCTAAAAATTTATGGCGATGACCTGCTGACAACCCCGGCGCAAAAGCCATTTGATAATTTAGATTTGTTGAGTAGTGTCACGCTTGATTTGGATCGCATCGCCCGTGAAGGCGCGACGCTCATCACGCCCCTGACCCAAGAAGGTCTCAATCCGCTACCTGGTCCGCCACAACCCGGCGACCAAATCCTCATTTTTACCGATGATCGGCTGGTGCAGGAATGTCCAGGCTGCTCAGAATTTACCTTAATCCCCCGAACAGGTTTAGCCGAAATTATCCTGCAACTATATGGACCGAACGCAACCGGCCAGGTTTCGCCCGATCAGATTAACACCCTGGGTTTTGCCGACTTAAAGAATGTGCTAACAGGCCAAATCTCGGTCGAAAATGCTCGCGCCGAGGCGTTGCTGCAAACCGCTGACTGGATCATTTTTGCTATGCTTGATGTCAACCCTGACGATTATCCTCAATCGGATGCTGTAAAAGCCTTGTTACGCAATCGTTACGATGTACTGCGCAACAAAAAATTGGTTCTATTTGCCTTTAATGCCCCCTATTTTTTGGACGAAACGGAAATCAGTCAGTTGACTGCCTACTACTGTTTCTACAGCAAGGGGTTTACCTATCAGGAAACGGCAGCGCGCTTACTTTTCCAACAGTTTGAACCTATAGGCGCTTCGCCGGTGAGTATTCCCGCTACCGGGCCACTCGACCTTAGCCCCGACCCTAACCAGACCATCCAGGTTGAGCCGGTTCAAAAAATGACGACCAATGGCACAGTTATCCCTCTGGAGCAGGCTGGATCAATTACCAGTTTAGACCTGAAACCTGGCGAGGGTATTCTCTTTCGGACCAGTGTGATTATGGATAAAAATGATCACCCTGTGCCCGATGGCACTCTGGTTAATTTTTATCGATACTACCCCAAAGAGGGCTTATCACTGGAGCCACAAACGGCAGAAACCGTAGGTGGAGTCGCTCAAATTCCTATTATAAAAGAATTGGACTCCCCCCTTCAGGTTTGGGCGACCAGCAACCTGGCGGTTAAAAATGTTCCTTTTAATATTGGCCCTGGTATTATTGATACCCCTACCCCTACTCCTACTTTTACCCCCGGACCGACGAGCACCTCCACTCCCACAGTCATACCTACGGAAACAGTGATCCCCACCTCTACCCCGGAACCGTCGCCGACAGCCACCCTGCCCCCTAGAGGGGGCAGCGAACCCCCGCCCAGACCGGTCAATTTGGTTGACCTGGTTTACTCTTTATTAGGCAGCCTTGTCATTGCGGGTATAGCTTTCACTTTAGGAGGAGAGCGCCTGTTACTGGAGGAGCGGGTGCGTTCGGCCCTGGTGGCTATTGCTTGCGGGCTTATTGGTTATATTGCCTATACGCTGTTGGCCCTGTTATCCTCCCGGTCGGGTTGGTTTGGGGCCATTGTTGATCAGGGGATTGCCAGCCATTGGGTAACGCCACTGGTCAGCCTCCTGTTTGCTATTGTGGGGACGGTTATTTGGTATATGAAGCCAGGCCGAATTTACCGGGCCAGGTGGTCTAAAGGGCAAGAGGCGGCAACCCCTACCAAACCCAAGGAGGAGGAACTTACCGGCTGATCTCGCTGACCGGACGGGGCGCTGTACTTGACCCAAAACTGGAGGGGCTGGGTGCAAAAGTGAGGATAACGGCTAAAGTTAAGAGAGCAGCAATCAGAGCGATCAAAATCCGGTTGCGCCAAAAAGCAAAACGCCAGTTATGATTTGCCAAACTGCCCATCAAAACCGGCGCGCCGCCCAACAACTCGCGCCGAAATTGTTGGATGTTATCGGGGCGGTCCTCTGGATGTAACCCCAGGGCGTGCATAATCGTTTGTTCGGTTTGTGGTGAAACTTCCGGGTTGATCTCTCTGATACTCAGTTGCGCTTGATTCTTAGCTCGGATGTAACGTGTTTTGGCGTCGGGGGGCGGCTCATTGGTGAGACAATGGTAAAGCGTTGCTCCCAGTGAATAAATATCCGAGCGCCCGTCGGTGTGCCCCGTGTCTCCACCGATTTGCTCTAGCGGAGCATATTGGATCGTGGCCCGGCCTTGCAACACTGTCACAGTTCGTTTATCATCAGGATGAAGCAACTTGACCAGGCCAAAGTCAACCAGTTTAACGGTGCCGGTGGGAGTGATTTTGATATTGGAGGGTTTGATGTCTCGATGGAGTACCGGTGGGTCTTGTTGATGCAAGTATTCCAGGGCATTCAGCAGTTGCTCGGCCCAGGTCAGGGCCTGTTCTTCGGGGATAAAAGTTTGTTTGTGCCGGGCGTGTTCAATGATTTCTCGCAAATCCTGGCCGGGTACAAAATCCATCACCAGGTAATCACGGCCATTGAACAAAAAAAAGTCCGAAACTTTAGGCAAGTTGGGATGATCTAACCGGGCCAGCACACTGGCCTCGCGATGGAAAGCGGCCTGGGCTTGCTCCTGGTACTCTTTAGTAGCGCCGGGGTCGGGTGTAACTTCCTTGATGGCGCAGAGGCGGCCTTCCAGGCGCAAATCTTCAGCCTGGTAAATCGCACCCATACCTCCCTGGCCTACCAGATCTAAAATCCGGTAGCGCGACCAGAGGATCGTGCCAGGGGCTAAAATTTCGCTCATTTTCTTCTTCTCCACCTAGTATGTGTAGAACAAACGGGCAGATTATGCTACAATCATACATAAGGATAGCTTAATCGAACAGGCCCTTTCTGTCAAAAGCTGAACGCCCCATATTCAAATTGAGCAGGAGGTAATACTTATGTCTAATCAAGAAGCGGCTATGCTTTTGGTGCAAGAGGGAAATAGCCCCAAAACGCAGTGGCCTTTGATAAAACGAACCATGATTATTGGCCGCGAAACCGATAGCGATATTCAAATTGATGACCGGCAAGTTTCACGCCGGCACGCCCAAATTACCCAGACGGTTGAAGGTTATACGATTCGTGATTTGGGCAGCAAGAACGGCACCTTTTTGAATGGTGAAGCCATTTCCCAAACACCCCGCCTCATTCGTAATGGCGACGAGGTCGGGATCGCCCTGTGCGCCAAAATGACCTTTGTTGAGGATGAGGCCACTGCACCCATTGTACTCGAATACAAGCAAAAGCCTTCGATTCGGATGGACCAGGCGGCCAAGCGGGTCTGGATTATGGATAAAGAAATCAACCCACCCCTTTCCCTGGCCCAATACAATCTGCTAGAACTCTTGTATAAAAGCGCCGGTAATGTCGTCTCACGAGATCAAGTCGTCGCCGTCGTTTGGTCTGAAGAAGAGGCAGAAGGCGTGTCGGAACAGGCGATTGACGCTCTGGCGCGGCGTTTACGGGAGCGAATCGCCGAAATTGACCCGGACAATAAATATGTTGAAACGGTTAGAGGGCATGGTTTCCGTTTAAATCGGGCGGCTAAAGCCTAACTTTGTTTACATAAATCATTGACATATTATTTAAGATGTTGTATGATGAATGAACAGTTAGCTGGCAGGAGAGCGTGTGACCAAAAAACGGCAGAGCGCCAAAATTCCCATCGCCCAATTTATTGCCATCATCGCTTTGTCAATTTCTATCTTTTTGATTGTGGACTTTGGCCGTCGCGCTGCGGCTAATTATAGAGTGCAACGTGAAGCCGAGCGGCTAAGCCAGGAAGTTGAACTGGCCCGCCAGCAGCAAAGCGAACTGTTGGCCTGGCGGAGCTACATTGCCAGTGACCTTTATGTGGAAGAGGTCGCGCGGCGGGAGCTCAAGTGGGCCATCCCCGGCGAGACGGTGCTTGTGGTTATGCCTACCCCCGAAGCCGTTGCCCCGCCTTCCGTTTTAACTAATTCTATTCCTGTCTCGGGGCCAATCATCCAAACCCCAACTCAGGCCTGGTGGCACCTTTTCTTTGGCCACCAGACCGGGGGATAAAGAATTAGATCTTATTTGACACTGCTAATCTTTTGACTAAAATGTGTGTCTAACAAGCTGATGTAGCTCAGTGGTTAGAGCACGAAACTCATAATTTCGGGGTCGGTGGTTCAAATCCACCCATCAGCACTTGCGGGTTTAGCAGGTTCACCAATCCCATAAGCCCATACCGTAAATTCAAAACAGCCCCGGTGGCTGTTTGAATGACCTAATCAGCAAGAAAGCCCCGCAAGATATTGTGGGGCTTTTTGTTTATCTCCTGCGGGATGCGAAGCGCTATCCCCTACGGGACGCTGCGCGGAAGCGTTATCGGTTAGAAAGTGCTGCTGTATGGCTAATAATCAAGCCACCTCCTCCACACATCATATCCCCACCTTCATCCCTTTGGCTGAGGCTGCCCGAAAATATAACCTATCTGAAAAGGTGTTGACACAACTGATTCAGGTTGGTAAGATACAGGCAGTTAGGCTTCCTACCGGAGAATTACTTGTGGATGCGGATAATAATGGCCATGAACTAAAGACCAAAGAGGAAATTATTGCTAAGGAGTTTGCTCAGTTAAAAGGACGATTGATTACCGTAACTGAAGCTGCTCAAAAGTATAATCTGCACCGCGACTCTATTTTGGAATGGGTCACAAGAGGTTATATAACCCCTCTGAAACAAGGAGGGCGAGGATCACGAATGGAACTGGATGAAGCAGAAGTAGCCTACTGTGCTAAAATCCATCGTAGCCGAGCAGGTAAGCGTGGTGTGCGACTTTTTGACCAGTATGGAAATCCGTATCAGCTCAAACGTCCCAAACTGGCTGAGTATCGCCGTCGAAAAAAGCAGGTAGAAAGCGAAGTTTAAACTCCAATCGCTTATAAACAATTTAGACTGTATGTAAAGTCCCACAATTTTGGCCAAAATTGTGGGACTTTTTCATGTGTTCAGTTTCCTCGAGAAGCCATCAAATTCCTTTTTTGGGTTATAACTAAGGAAATATGATATTGACAAGTTTCCGTAGTTGTGTTATTATACTTCCCAATAGCAGTTATCTAAAGATGCTGCTGGTCCGAGGAAATAGGCGACCGATGTCAGGAGAACTGAGCCGTGCCAAAGTTAAATTACTATGCCAATCTCAACAACTTGCCAGTTGCTTCGGCCAAACGTCTATTCGTCCAACCGAAAATCAATAACCCAGCCCGCGTAAGCGATAGCTGGGTCATTTTGGTTTAAACAAAAAAACCGGCGAGACGCAACCTCGCCGGAATGGGGACGGCGAACCGACCAAAGTCAACCGTCCCGATGGAAATATTATACCACACCTTTCTCTGTCACGAAAGGAGCCGACCAATGAGTACGCGAGTTTTAGTAGAACCAAATGAGCTGGTTTTCATCCAGAGCCGGGCCGCCACCAACACCGATTTGGTGGATGAATACGCCGAGATGATGCAAAACGGCGTGGAGTTCGACCCGGTCCAGGGAGTGCAGG
>CAZUNT010000036.1:25950-41357 GCA_964622215.1 uncultured Caldilineaceae bacterium | reverse complement strand
CAAGTTGCAGAGTAACTAAATCTGACTCCAGGCTGGACCGCTCCGTTTCATAAACTTCATTAAGTTTTTCGGTAATATCTTTATTCTGGTATTCGGCTACATTAGCCATCATGGCAGCGGTATATAGGTCACTCAAAGACATATTAAGTTGTTCGGCCAGTTGTTGAGCGGCCTCAAAAATGGGATTAGGAATAGAAACCTCTGTTTTCATTAGAATTTGATCGCCTCACCTCATCAACTTTTGATTTTAGGTATTAGAGATTATATCGATTAGAAAGGGACAAAAAGGTGGAATTGGATCGGCTGGTAATGCCAGGGCCGGAAATTCAATCTGAAATTATGAAGGCCACAGCAGGTTTCAAACACAGCATCCTTAAACCCCGGTTTCCAAGTCCGAATTTTGTCTTTGACAATCCGGTAACGTTTGACACTGCCGATGGTGTGTTCAATGCGAACTCGGATCGAAGAAAGTCACTGATTAATGTGTTTATCCAGGTCGGACAGCGGCTGGCCTCTCGGCTTCTTTTTAGGCTGCAATATAGCCACCTGGTCGAGGCGAAAGCCTTGAAAACCGGTATCCTGACCTAATTTGCTCCGGGAGGGGAGCTGATAGTTACTTTCATCGGCCAACTTTTTGTCATGCCTTTTGCCTTCGACGGTATCGGTCAAAAAAAGGATTTTACAGCGCATATTGATCAGGGGCCGCTGCTGAAGGAGGAGAAAACTGCCGCATAAGCCCCGTTGAACTAAGCCTGGGCGACCTGACCTAGTTTGGAAATTGAAGCCTGCGCTGTACCCCCGCTAGAGGAGATGGGCGGGGTTACACTAAGTCCAAATCGATTTGAGCTAAAAAGAACAGGCCGCCCCCTCAAACGGGATGTCTTCGTTAAGGGGAAGAGCTTATACAGGTTGGGCTACTCGTTGAGATTTTGGTTTCGGCGCCGGCGTACCATAGAGCATCCCTTCCGCACTAATATCTTCATCTATATCCGGCCAATGAACGCCATGACCATTCCCAATAATCTCATAATTAGCCCGCTGTTCAGGCGTGGCCTCAGTCAATCGCCAAGACCATACTAAAGGAACACTGATAGTACGCCCATCCATTAAATGGGCGGTAAGGGTATCTTCGGTAATTTCAATATCTTTAATTCTGACTTCAACTTTGACCACAGTGTTCATACCAAGCCTCTGTTATCTTATCATAATGAGTTTCGATTAATTGGCGTATCTGATTTAACTCCCTCGGAGCATAACCCTCATTTTGGCTCAGAGAAATCGGGTCGAGCCAAAATTTACAAATCATTTTTTCTCGTTGAGCGTGAACATGCCTCGGTTCATTACAATCAAAACTATAGAAATAAAAACGATAAGGGCCGGGAATACCTTTGACAGTTGGCATTAGATTAGTTCAGCTAAGGTAAAAATGCATCTACTCAATAATTCGGGGTAGGGGCACGGCCTTGCGCCTGCCCCACAGGGCGACCGCAATTGTCTTCAATTGGGCCTGTGTCTTTTCCACTTTACCGGATCTCTGGGGCCTCTGCTTCTGCTTCGGCCGGGGGCTGCTCCGGCTGGGCCTCGTCCTCGCCATCCTCCCAGCCGATGATCCAGACGCATGCGCCGGCCAGCAGAATGGTGGTAACCACCAGCGCCGTCCACTGGCTGGGAGTGAAGCCAACATCCCAGGCCGACCAGACTAAAATAATCACCATCCCAATTGCCAGCACGATCCAAGAGGTGATTTGGGGGTGATCGCCGGCAAATTTTTTAAGTGCATCCATTGTTTTCTCCAAATGATTTGTATTGGTAAACCAAGACCGCAGACTGCCGCAAAGCATAACTATGATAAGTTACTATATTCTCTGTTCTCGGCGGTCGGCGGTCGTTCGGCGGTGGTCGTTTACATCGGCACCATAATCCGCTGCTCGCGCAGTTTCTTATACAACAGCACGCTATTTTCGGGCTGCCACTCGGCGGCGGAGTCTTTCCAGATGTAACCCAGATCTTTGCCTTGCGTCCGGACATAACCCTGGCTTTCGAAAAATTCTACCGGTTTTGGTCCGGCTGTGTTGAGCACAAACGCTAACGATACTTCACAGGAGAGTTTATTGACCTCCTCGTGGATCATCTCAAGCATCTGCTGGCCTACGTTAGCCCATAAATCATCCCGCAGCACGTAAAAGTCTTGCAAGCCCGCCACCAGGTTTTCAGTTTGCCAGCCGGCCACACCGACAATGTATTCCCCGGCCAGCGCCACGAGATAGGCCCTGGAAAAGAGCAGTTCCATCATCTGGCTCAGATCGGTTTTGACTGCGCCCTTGGTGCCGGCGGAAACCAGTCGAGCCATTGCTTCCAAATCCTGCCGTTTAGCCCGGCGGATTTTTACCTCGTTAACCTGAATATCCGCGGGTTTGACGGCTTGAGGGGAAGCCGCCGGTTCCGCCGCCGCTGGTTGAGTCATGCCTGCTTGCCCTCCTATCAGGGTAGTATAATGCTTTTTTACCGAGGCCCAAGTTTTGGCCAGGTCGCCGCTGTTATCAATGACGACGTTGGCCTTAGCCGTTTTCTCTTGTTGAGGCGACTGCGCCCTGATTCGCTGCTGGGCCAGCTCGGGCGACATTTTGCGCCGCTCGACCAACCGCTTGAGTTGCACCTCCGCCGGCGCGGCCACGACCCATTTGCTCTGGCACTGGTCGGCCAGACCCGCCTCAAACAACTTGATAGCTTCAACGACCACGACGGGTGTTGGGGCGCTGTTGATGCGGGCGGCAACTTCCCGGCGTACGGCCGGATGGGTAATCGCCTCCAACCGGGCCATAGCTTCGGGGATAGCAAAAGCTATCCGACCCAGGCGGTTGCGGTTGATCTGGCCATCGTCGTCCAGCACAAACCGGCCAAATTCCTCGACAATGGCTTGACGAACTGAGCTGTCCGTGCCCATCGATTCATGCACAATCTTATCGGCGTCAATGGGTGTCACGCCTAACTCTTGCAGCATACGCAACACCAGGGTTTTGCCAGTGGCAATGTTTCCGGTTAATCCGATGACTACTTTGGCTGCCATTCTAATCCTCTCTTCTGGGGCAACTGTGCCCTTAAACTGTTTCTAGTTCGGTCCACCGCGTCAGCAATTCGTCCAGTTGAGCTTCGGTGGTTTGATATGTCTGTCCCAATTTTTGAAGTTGGGCAATATCCTGAGCCTGGCTGGCCGTTTCTAATTTCTGGGTCAGCTCGGCCAGATGAGCTTCAGTGGCGGCAATAAGGCTTTCAATTTCGGCAATTTGCCTGGCCTTTTTTTCCTGCGCCCGCTTTTCGGCTTTGGTTTGCTCCCGATTCAGTTGGCTGGTTGACTTAGGGGCCGGCGCTTTGGAGCCATTAGCGGCCTGGCTTTTTTGCGTCTCCCGATAAGCCAGGTAGTCGCTGTAGCCGCCCTCAAGAACCATAACCGATTTGATTACCGGCTCCAGGGTCCAGCTATGAGTGGCTACCGCATCGACAAAATAGCGGTCGTGCGATACCAGTAAAATCGTGCCTTTGAAATTACTCAACACGGTCTCCAGGTTTTCTTGCGCCGGAATGTCGAGATGGTTGGTTGGCTCGTCGAGCATCAGAAAGTTGGCCCCGGTTAAGATCAACTTGGCCAAGGCCACCCGGCTGCGCTCGCCGCCCGACAGCGTCCCGATGGGCTTGAACACCTCGTCCCCGGAGAAAAGAAATCGCCCTAGATAGTTGCGAGCCTCGCCGATGGGCATATTCTCGACGGAGAGAATTTCGTCCAGAATAGTCGCTTTCAGGTTGAGGCTGGCCTGGGTTTGAGCAAAATAGCCAATCTCCACCCCGGCCCCAAAGCGGAGGGTCCCGGCCTTAGGCTTGACCTGGCCCAAAATGGTTTTGATAAAGGTCGTTTTTCCGGCCCCATTCGGCCCCAGCAAAGCGATGCGCTGGCCCCGCCGGATTTCCAGATCGGGGCAGGCAAAGAGTGGCTCGCCGTCGGGGTAGCCGACTATCAAATCATGCGTTGCCAGCACCAGGTCCCCGGAGCGTAAGGTGGTTTGCCAGGCCAGGTTGAGGCTTTTGTGCTCCCGCGGGCGTTCCATTTTCTCCAAACGCTCCAGCCGGGTGCGCCGTCCCTGAGCCTCGCGGGTGCGCTGACCGGCCAGGTTGCGTCGGATAAATTCCTCTTCTTTGGCGATAAATTCTTGCTGAACTTCATATTCTTTTTGCCGTCGCTCAAACCGTTCTTGGCGCTGTTGGACGTAGTGGGAAAAGTTGCCCCGGTAGGTTTCAATTTCACCGAACAACATTTCCCACACCCGAGTGGCCACTTTATCTAAAAAGTAGCGGTCGTGCGCGACGACGATAATCGCCCCCGGCCAGCTTTGCAGGTAATTTTCCAACCACTCCACCGAAGCCAAATCCAGGTGATTGGTTGGCTCATCCAGCAGCAGCAGGTCGGGTTGTTCGAGCAGCAAACGGGCCAGGTGCGCCCGGCTTTGCTGGCCGCCGCTCAAGCGGGCCAGGGGGGTGGCGTAATCCCCCGGCTTAAAACCCAGGCCGGTTAAAACATTGTCGCTGGTCTGTTCATAAGTGTAGCCGCCGGCGTGATCAAAGCGAGCCTCCGCTTCGCCATACTCGTGGAGCAGCGCCTCGTGGCGATCTGGATCGCTTTCGGCAGCCAGGGCAGCAGCGAGCGTATGGATCTCGGCCTCCTGTTGCCGCAATTGGGCAAAAGCCCCCAGGGCCAGTTCCCACACCGTACCCTCACCGGAAATGAGCGATGGGTGCTGCTCCAGGTAGCGAATTTTTAACCCCCTGGCAGTATGAACGGTTCCTCCCGTTGGAGGTTCCAATCCCGCCAAAATCCGCAGCAGGGTAGTTTTGCCCTCACCATTCGGCCCTACCAGCGCAATCCGATCTCCCTGGTTGATAGACAGGGTCAGGCCCTCAAAAATATCCTGTGCCCCGTAATATTTGCTAAGATTGTGAGTAGTCAAAACGGTCATATCGAATTAAATACAAGAACAACTTTCATTATACCATAAATAAATCGTGTGTCTCAATTCTACCATTCGCTCCCATTCCGCACAAGCCAATGTGGGTTGTAGAGTGTATCCCAGGTTTTAGGAGTGCAGAATACATTCCGCACTCCTTTGTAGCTTATGGTCGGTTTGACCGATTAACCAACATCCTTTAAGATTGAGGGGTGCGGAATTATGAAGATTTGAAAATTAATTCGGAAAAGGAGTGCAGACTTTAGTCTGCTTTTTAGATAGGAGCGGAATGAATTCCGCACTCCTCATTACCGGATTATTTTCTTAAAGACCATTATTCTGCACTCCTTCTAGCAATGGAGATATTATGCCCTATACCCCTATTTTAGCTACCTTAGCCTACATCATGTCGCCAGACGGTAAGGAGACATTGCTGATTCACCGCAACAGCCGCCCCGGTGATTTGCACCTGGGTAAGTACAACGGCCTGGGCGGCAAGTTGCAGCCCGATGAGGATATCATCGCCGGACTGCGGCGTGAAATCCGCGAGGAAGCAGGGGTTGAATGTGAGGAGATTATCTTGCGGGGCACCATTAGTTGGCCCGGCTTTGGTAAAAACGGGGAGGATTGGTTTGGCTTTATCTTCCGGGTTGATCGTTTTTGGGGTATGCCCCTGACCGAAAACCCGGAGGGTACCCTCTCCTGGGTTCCGGTCGAGCGGATATTGGAGCTGCCTCTTTGGGAAGGAGACCGTTACTTTTTACCACTGGTCTTTGGCGACGACCCCCGCCAATTCCACGGGGTTATGCCGTATGATGGGGGCAGGCCGGTCAGTTGGAGTTATAGCTTGGTTTGAGATAAAGGTTTCAACCGGGCAACCTCGGTAGATAGCGCTTCGCATCCCGTCGGGGATAACTCGATACTCGCGCCGCTCTCGCCAACGCCTCCCCTACCCCCAAATGTGGATGCAGGGTCTCGGCCAGGTCGGTCAGGGTGGCCCCCATTTCCAGAGCCAGGGCTGCTTCACCGATCACTGCTTCCGCTTGCGGGCCGACGATGGTTACACCCAGCAAAACCTCGTTGTCCCGTTCAGCCACAACCTCGATAAATCCTTTGGTGGTGGTTAATGGTTGAAGGTTGAAGGTTGAAGGTTGAAGGTTGAAGGTTAAACTTTCAATCTTCAACTCAATGCGCCCAGTTACAACCTGATACCCAGCGCTTTTGGCCTCGGCGGCGGTCAGGCCGACGGCGGCGACAGGCGGGTCGGTCCAGGCGATACGGGGAATGGCCTGGGGTGCGTATTGTGAAATTCTCCCGGCGATGGCCTCGGCAGCAACCTGGCCTTGCTTGACGACAACATGAGCCAGCGGCGGCCCGCCGGTCACTCCTCCTACGGCATAGATAGCCGGATGACTGGTCTGCTGGCGGTCATTGACCTGGATGAAGCCGCCGCTGTCGCATTTCACCCCCGCCTGGTCCAACGCCAAATCTGCCGTGCGGGGCATCAATCCGGCGGAGATGATGATCGGGCTGTTATCAGGCAGACTGGACAGGTTTTGATCAAGCTTGACCCCCATCTCTTCCAGGTTCGCCTGGACGGCCTGCCCGGCCGCCGGGTCGAACTCGGGCAAGAGGCGCTGCCCCGTTGGTAACAATAACCTGACCTCTGTACCCAACCAGGCAAAAAGTGTAGCCAGCTCTGCGGCGCTGGAATCTGACCCTAAAACAGTGAGCCGGGTGGGAAGTCCGGTGAGAGCCAGGGCTTGGGCCTGGGTTAGCACTCGCCGGCCGTCAAACGGCAGGTTGGGCCAGGGACTGGGGTCACAACCAACGGCGATAACCGCATAATCGAATAGGTAACGTTTCGCTCCGTACTCCCCTTCAACCCTGATCTCATTTTGACCCAAAAACCGGCCCCGCCCGGTGGCTCGTTCAACCTGAGCCTGGTCAAGCTGCCGTCTGATTTCCTCAACGTGCCGCTCGACCTGACTATTTTTCCAGGCTTGCAGTTGCTCCCAGTCGAGCCGGGGGGGATGGTTCATTATAATGGGGCCTGGTTGCCTTAGTTGGGATAATTGCCAAAATTGACCGGCGGCAGCTAACAGTGTCCTCAAGGGGAGGTAACTATCACGGAGAGAGCCGCCCGGCAGACCAGGGTCAATCAAGGTTACTTCTTGGCCCAGTTGCGCCAGCTCCAGCGCGGCCGTGTAACCTCCCGGTCCGGCTCCCAATACCAAAGCTCCAACTGAAGTGGCTAAATCGCCGACAACCATCAGACTAACTCCAAAAAAAGCAGGTTCGGGTCGGCCAACAGCGCTTTCAAGCGGGTTAAAAAAGCGGCGGCGGCAGCGCCATCGAGCCAGCGGTGATCAAAGCTGAGGGCCAGGGGGAGCACCGGCCGGATTACGACCTGGCCTTGGGCGACAACCGGCTTCTCCTCGATGCGCCCACAGCCGAGAATTGCCGCCTCGGGCGGATTGATGAGGGGGATACCGTTGGACATACCCAGGCTGCCAAAGTTGGTAATAGTAAAAGTGCTGCCCGACAATTCGGCGGGGGTGAGTTTCCGCTGTTGGCCCAGGTCGGCCAGGCGAGTCAGTTCGGCAGCCAGTTGCACCAGGTTGAGCCGGTCGGCGGAGCGAATGACCGGAACCAGTAGACCGTCAGGGGTGGTTGTGGCTACCCCAATGTGATAGGCTCGATGCCGCACGACCTTCTGCTCCCCCATATTTACCCAGGCGTTAAAATCGGGAAATTCCTTGAGCGTCTGCCCCACCGCCTTTATAATGAAGGAGAGATAGGTCAACTTGACCCCTCGTTTATCCGTCTCCATCTGCAGGTGCTGCCGCAGCGCCACCAGGTGCGAAACCTCCACTTCGTCAAGGGCGGTGACATGAGGAATTTGCCAGGCCAAAGCCATCCGCTCGGCCATGCGGCGGCGCAGGCCAAACAGCGGTATTTCCTCGCTCAATGCCTGGTCAGTAGATTGGCCAGGAGGCGGCGTCGCCACGGGAGACGTTGGCGCAGTCGCCGTTATGAGTTGGGGTTGGCCGGGGGCCGGAGCGGGTGAAGGGGCTGCATGTTGCTGCTCGGCAAAACTGCGCACGTCTGAGGGCAGGACCCGCCCGGCCGGACCGGAGCCAGGCACATCGGCCAGGTTGACACCCAGCTCCAGGGCCAACTTTCGCACTGCCGGCGCAGCCAGAACCCGCTGTCCTGGTCCACTAATACCTGGCGATGTTTTCTCTGGCGCAGATTGGCTCGCCGGAGCTGTTGAATGAGAAGGCGCGGCCGGACTCGCCGGGGCAGCCGCACCGGCAGGCTCAATGAGGACCAATATCTGGCCGACGTGCGCTAATGTGCCTGCCTCGGTCCGGATTTCGCTAATCGTGCCGGCAATAGGCGCCGGAATTTCCACGATAGCTTTATCGGTTTGAATCTCCAATATCGGTTGATTCAAAGCCACGCTGTCGCCCGGTTTAGCCAGCCAGCGCAGAATTTCGGCTTCATGGATACCCTCGCCGACATCAGGAAGCTTAAATTCCAACATATCCACTCCTTTCTTTAATTTTTACGGTTCCAATGTCCGCAAAATCGCTCTGGCCACCCGCTTGGGGTTGGGCAGGATGGCGTCTTCCAGCCTGGGCATGGGGAAGGGGGTATCGGGGCCGGTAACTCGCTCTACCGGCTTGAGCAGGGCGTAGAGGCAGTGTTCATTAATAATGGCGACCACCTCAGCGCCGACGCCGCCGGTACGAGGCGCTTCGTGGACAACCACCGCCCGCCCGGTTTTGTTGACCGAAGTGGCAATGGCTGCCTCATCCAGGGGTGCAATTGTGCGCAGGTCGAGAATCTCTATGGTGGCCCCGGTTGTTTGTTCAACCTGGTTTGCCGCTTGTTTGGCGACGTCAACCATAGCTCCGTAAGCAATCACCGTTACGTCATTGCCTTCCTTCACCAGCGCCGCCTGGCCAAGTGGCACCGTGTAACGTTCGGCAGGGACTTCTTGCCGGACGGAGCGGTAAAGTTTTAAATGTTCCAGCAGCAGCACCGGGTCGGGATCTGCGATGGCGGCATGCAGCAGCCCTTTGGCATCGTAAGGATTGGAGGGCATGACCACCTTGATCCCCTGCACGTGCAAATAATAAGCCTCGACGCTGTCGGAGTGCATTTCCGGGGGACGCACCCCGCCGCCGCAAGGGGTGCGAATGACCAGCGGCACACTGAAAACCCCGCCGGAGCGGTAACGCATCCGCACCACCTGGGTGGCAATCTGGTTGAATGCAACCAGGGTGAAGGGGGCAAACTGGATCTCCACCACGGGACGTAAGCCGTACAAGGCCATGCCCAGCGCCGTCCCCACAATACCCGACTCGGCCAGGGGAGTATCAAAGACACGTTCTGCGCCAAAACGAGCTTGTAAACCATCAGTAACCCGAAAGACGCCGCCATTTTTACCCACGTCTTCGCCGAAGATCAATACCCGTTCGTCACGTTCCAATTCTAAGGTCAAAGCATTGTTGAGGGCTTGTACCATGGTCCAGTTGGGCATAAATTTCTCCTTACCAATTGTGAATAGTGAATGGTGAATTGCGAATGATGAACCGCCGGCAGGCTGCAATACCTCTTAAAAATTAACAATTAATGATTCACCATTCACCATTTATTATCTCTGCTTGTTGGCGCAGCAGTTGGGGGGTAGGTTGGGTAAAAGCCAGTTCAAAATGGTGGTGGGGGTCTGGTGGGGGGAGGGCCTCGTACTCAACCAGGGTGGCCTGAAACTCGGCTTCGACAGACTCGTGCAACTCTTCGTCTTCGACATTGGCCAGCAGGTTTTGGTCCATCAAAAATTTACGGAAGCGCAGCAGCGGGTCACGTTTGGCCCACGCCTCCAATTCACCGGCGGGACGATATTTGGTGGGATCGTCGGCGGTGGTGTGTGCGCCCATCCGGTAGGTCAGCAGTTCGACCAGACTCGGCCCCTCGCCCGCTCTGGCCCGGGCTACGCAATCGGAAATCTTATGGTAGACGGCCAGGACGTCGTTGCCATCCACCAGGCAGCCCGGCATTCCAAATCCCACCGCCCGATGCGCCAGATAGCGTACTGCCGACTGCTGTTGGCGCGGAACCGAAATGGCCCAACCGTTATTTTCGATCACAAAGACGATAGGCGCTTTGAACACGGCGGCGAAATTAAGTGCCTCGTTAAAATCGCCTTCCGAGGTTGCGCCGTCGCCGCACACGCCGACGACCACATGCGGTTCGCGTTTGTACTTGATGGCCATGGCGATACCGACGGCGTGCAGCATTTGCGTGGCCAGCACAATTTGAAAGGGTAGACAACCTGCTTCATAGGGATAATCGTCGGGAATGTAGCCACCCCAGTGCTTGAGCTGGGCCAACAAGGGCACCCCCTTGACCATGTAGGACAACGTTTCCCGGTACGAACCCAGCAGCCAGTCGCCTGGCTGCAAGGGCGCAGCTCGGCCCACACAGGCGGCTTCCTGGCCGTTGGTCGGCGCAAAAGTGCCCATCCGGCCCTGGCGTTGCAAGGCAACCATCCCGTCAGAAAAAACGCGCCCAAAAACCATCCAGCGGTAAAGGCTCAACTGCTTCTCCGCCGGTAGGTCCGGCGCTTCGGCCACGATCTGGCCCTCGGGGTTGAGAATTTGGTAGATTTTGTCACTTGTCTCCATTGACTAACCTCACATACCTAAACTGAAAGTCGCTCCAGACATATTCGTCGTGCTGCGCGTCGGGAATGAGGCGAACGGCAGTAAAAGTTAATACGTTGTAGCCAGGGCGCAGCAGTGAGGCCGGTACAGGGCGGCGGACGGTTAGCCAGCGGCGGGTGAAATCTTGCTGCGGCAAATCAGGTGAGAGGGCCACGCCATTGACGGCGATCCTGGCCCCGACTTCGTTTTGTTGCACCAATTCCAGCACCAGCACCCAATCCATCGAACCGGGATCGGGCAGGTAGAAGCCGCCTGTCCAGGTTTTGCTGGGTTTGCGCCCGGCGTAAAGGGGCCACCAGGGCGGCTTTAAGTCGCTGTCACCCAGGTGAACCATGGCATCCTTGGCCAAAATTGTGACCGGATTGTGCAGTTTGGTCTGAGCTAGCGGGATACCCCGCTCAACCCGGCTGCCGGCTGCCTGCCGCCACGCTTCATAGGCCGGTCGGGGCTGTCCATTTTCGTCGATCAGGCTGTAGCCGCTAAAGGGATCATCCGGCGTGGGTAGTGATAGATTCCAGACAGTAATCAATTCTACCCAGGACCACTCTCGACGGATGAGGTTAAGCGCCTCAATCAGATAGTCAGCCTGCTGCTCCCGGCTAACCCGAATGTTAGCCTGTTCCGGGGGCGGGTCAAGAGTCCAGCCCATTTCGGTAATCCAGACCGGCTTGTGGCCGTCGCCGTTTTCTACCATAATTTTACGCAGTTCGGCCAGGCGGCGAAAAGCCGGACGATTGCGGTCGCTTTCGGACACATCGGGAGCCTGGCCAAAACTGTAGGGATGCGCTCCCAGTACATCAAAATAGGCCGCTGCCCCGGCTCGATACATTTCTCGCAGAAACAAGCGGTCATCCATTCCCTGCCTGTCATGGCTGTTGGTAGGCGCCAGCCCGGCGGCGACAACCAATGCCGCGGGATCACCGGCCTTGACTGCTTCGTAGCCTACCCGCAGCAACCGGGTGAAGGCTACCGGGTCGGGTGGTTGACCACCCCATTCTATCGCCAGATTGGGTTCATTCCAAATAATATAAGCCCGGATACGCCCCCGATAGCGCGCGGTCACCCGTTGGACAAAATCTCGATAGTCGGCTTGTTTGTCAGGCGGCGCATTGAGGGCCAGGTCAACCTCACTGGCCCAGGCCGGGTGCTGATCGAGCCGGACCACTAAATCCAGACCGTAATACTCGGCTCCGGCGACCAGCCGATCCGCCGCCTCCCAGTGGAATTGATCCTGGGTTGGCTCGATTTCCCGCCAGGGAAAGACTTGGACGATGGTATCAAACTCAGTCGCCTGCGCCAGGACCAAGATCGAATCATCCGGGCGAATGGTATGCACCCCCAGACGGGGGGAGGGAGGGGGAGTAGCACAGGCGGTGAGTAAGAACAGCAGAGCATAAAGTGTGAAACGTAAAACGTAAAACGTTCTCCCCTGCTCCCCCGCTCCCCTGCTCCCCTGCTCCCCTGCTCCCCTGCTCATCTACGCCCCCCTGCCCAGACGCCGCTGGCCGTCACCACAAATAACTCTCCCTCTGGCCCCCAGGCCAGCCCTTCGACTACGGTCTCGCCAAGTTCTGCCGGGCCAATCGCCTGCCAGGTGTGGCCCCAATCGACGGATTGGTATACCCCGGCATAAGCTGTCCCCGCGTAAAGCCGGCTCGGATCACGCGGATCCGCCAGCAGCGCCGTCACCGACACTTCTTCCAAACCGCGCCCCCACACTTCGCCGGCCCACCCCTGCCCCTCTGCCCCTCTGCCCCCCTGCTCCCCTGCCCCCCTGCTCCCCTGCTCCTCGCCTCCTCCCTGCACCATTGCCCCGCCATCTAAACTGCGATAAATCCCCCGCGTCGTGCCCAGATAGAGGATGGTTCCCCCTCCGGCGTTTGGCGGCGCAGATTGAGTCAACAACGCCAGAATCGTCTGATCGGCCAGGGGAAGAGCCATAAGTTTCCAAAAATCGTCGTTCTGGCTGCGATACAGGCCGCTTTCCGTCCCCACGTAAACATTGGCTTTTAAGGGGTCAACGGCAATGCTGGCCGTCTCGAGGGTGTCCCCCAGTCCCTCCCAACGCGCTTTCCAGCTCTGCCCGCCATCTCGGCTTTCATAAACCCGCTCCCATGCGGCTAAGATGTAAACCCGCTGATTATCTTTGGGGTCAACCACTACCGCCGGAATGCCCACCCCTGGAGAAGGCACTCGCCGCCAATTGGCCCCACCGTCGCCGCTGCGATAGAGGCCGTCGCCGCTGCTGCCGGCGTATAGCACCTGGGGCTGGGTTGGATCAGTTGTGAGCGAAGTAATGCCGCCGGGTGGAAAGTCGCCCGGTGTTAACTCCCACCGGCGGGTATCTGCCTGCCAGCGAAACAGACCGGCCCGCGTGCCAAGCAGCAGCCCGCCTTCGGTCAGCAGCATAGCTTGGGCATTGGGGTTGCCCAGAGTTGGGGTGAGATAGCGCCACGTTTCGCCGCCGTCGTCGCTGCTGTAGAAACCGGTCCAGGTGGCCGCCAGGAGGCGCGCCCCAACCGCAGCCAAATCGAGCAAACTCCCTCGTGGCAGGCCGGTTCCCTCTTCAACCCACGAGTCGCCGCCGTCCAAGCTGCGATAGAGCCGGCCCTGCCCGGTTCCGGCTCCCAGCGCGCCATTTTCTAACCATAGCAGCGAGGCAACTTCTTCTCGCGCCCAGGCTACCTTCAACGTGTGCCACGATTGGCCGCCATCTTGGGTGCGCACCAGCCGGTCACGCAGGCTGGCCACTGCCTGGGCCGGATTAGCCGGGTTAAAGGCCAGATTGGGTGCGTATTGGCCCGGATAGGTGTTGACCCATGTGCGGCCCTCATCTTGGCTGGCAAACACTCCCCGGCCGGCGGTCCCGGCGTAAATGTGCTGCCCATCCGGCGAAACAACCAGCGAAAGAACCCCGGCCGAAGCCAGACCTCCAGTATCCCGGGGAGTAAGCGCTTCCCATCCCCCGGTTCCTTTCTGAACATAAACTCCAGCATCATCAAACCCGGCGTAGACTCGCCCGGCGGCGTCGGCGGCCAAGGTGAAGACCGGCAGCAAGGGCAAACCCTCGGCTGCCGGCTGCCAGGTTGCCCCGCCATCGACACTGCGCAGCAGGCCATCACGGACAGCCGCCCAGAGGGTTCCGCTCGTTTCTCCACCTTTCGCCGGGATGAACAATAAATCAAAGATCGGATTATCGGCCAGGCCCACCACATCAGTCCGAATCGTCCAGGTTTGGCCGCCGTCAGTACTGGTCGCCAGGCCGCCGGGGGCATAGTAGCCAACCCACAGCCGATAGGGATTGGCCGGATCGGCAGCTATAGCCAGGGTGATGGCTTGCCGGGGCAAGCCAGCTTCGGCTCGCTCCCACCGCCATTGTGGGGCAAGGGTAGGTTGGCAGGCGGTCAGGGTGAGAAACAGGCCGAACAGGATGAGATAAACCAGGAAGTGTTTCAAGGCCATGGGCTGATGCTGGTTAGCTAAAATCTGGCCATTAAACCCGGTCAGGCAGTGGCCGCCCGTGTCTCAACCGGCACAAAATCAACGTCGTAACCAAAGTAGCGCGGGCCAACCAGGGCCAGGCCTGCGGTGGTGCGCCACTGAGGATGGCTGGGAATACCCAGGACAACTACACGGAAGCCGTAGCGAATCTTTTCGGTGGTCACCGGTTCACCTGTTTCGGCATCCAGGATGGTAATCAGGTCTGGGACTGAGGCCACCACCCGCTCGTTACGCAGAGCAATCAGGAACTCGTTCTGGAATTGGATTTTAAGGCTGTCGCCGCTGTAACCCTCGATACCGGCCAGGGTTGCCTCTCCCCGGGCAAAGCCGGCCACCGTCTGGCGGGCAATGTCGGTGATTTTGCCCCGGAATAATTCAAAGGCTCCGGCCGCCTCGCGGACGGCCGCCACTACATCGCCATGAGCGGCGCGGGTCTGGCGAATGGTTTGGCCGATCCGTTCGGCCAGGGAGATACTGCCGGTTATGGCTGCCTGGCGTAACTGCCCGGCTGTAGCCGGGTACAGGGCGATCATGGCCGTGGCCCCCATGGCAATGGTCAAAGTACGGGCGAAGGTTTCGGTCCAGGTGTTATTGATGGTCTGCAGCGCAGCGCTGTTACCCTTCTCGTCGGCCATCGCCATCGGCGTAGCCGAGATGCCGTGTATGGTGTAAGTGACCATCTGAATTTCAGGAAAGGCCCGGCCCATCGCATCGGCATCCAACAGGGGCAAGCCCAGGGAGGCAGCCACCGTCACCGGAATAATCGAGTTCATCCCGCCGATTTCCAGCGACATAGTCGCAGCCGCCGGCCGGCCCATAAATTTCTCGACGCTGTGCAAGGTGTTTACAATCTCGGCGCCGCTGGGCAGTTTTTCTATCAGTACCGTCGGCGCGCCCATCATCGCCGTCGGCACGACCAGGTCGTTCTCATTCAGTTCGTCCAGGTCAATCAGCTTAACCGGGCCATGCGCCCGGACCGCTTCACGGGCCATCAATTTGCCCAGGTAGGGATCGCCCCCGCCGCCAGTGCCCAACACACCGGCGCCCAGGGCCAAATCTTCCAGGTTGTCTTCATACAGTAAACGCATAGTTTGGCTCCTATTTACTCTCCAAGGCTAAATCCCCAACCGCTTTGACCCTGATCCGGGTAGCATTGCCAGGCAGATAGGCCATGGGA
>CAZUNT010000036.1:7666-25940 GCA_964622215.1 uncultured Caldilineaceae bacterium | reverse complement strand
TGTTTTACATGGAGTTATGCCATTGGTATTTTTTTCATATAGAACAATTGCAATGTGCAGGCCTTGGCTCCGGCTTGAACTGCCCGCTGGATAGCCTCGCGGCGAGCCTGTTCCAGGGCAACGTCACGGCCAAGCTGGGCCAGGGCAAAAACCTGGTCAATCTCGCCGCCCACCTGGGCGATGGCCGCACCGACGGCATTGGCCACAGCAAAATGGGCCGGCCGGATGACTTCGGCCGCTCCCTGGAGGGTATCCCCAACCAGGATACTACCTCCACCCACCAGGACCACCGGAACAGGCTCGGCACTGGTCTTAACCCGGTCAATGGCCGTTTCGACCATCGCCTGGATGGCTTGCCGGGCCAGGGCTACCTGCCCGGCCGGCAAATCGGCCACTTTATCCGCCTGACCCAGGTTGGCCAGTCCGGCTGCTACGGCAATGTCGGTGGTGGTCAGATCTGGGCCGCCAAAGACCCGGCTGCGCTGGGTCAATTCGTAGCCTACACTCTGCGGGCCGACCCGGAGCGGGTCAAACGAGACCAGGCTGCCCCCACCCAGGCCCACCGAAAAGACATCGGGCATGCGGAAATTGGTGTGGACGCCGCCTATTTCGACGGCCAGGGAGGCCTCGCGAGGAAAACCGTGGGCCAAGACGCCCACATCGGTGGTCGTTCCGCCGATGTCAACGACCACAGCATCCTGGATCCCCGATAGGAAGGCCGCTCCCCGCATCGAGTTAGTCGGCCCGGAAGCAAAGGTTAGCACCGGGTAGCGGGCCACAAAGTCGGCCGCCATCAGGGTCCCGTCATTTTGGGTCAGGTACAGAGGCGCGCCGATGTGGAGATTGGCCATAGCCTGCTGAAAGGCGGCCACAATCTGCCGGGCCAACTGGCCCAGGCAGGCATTCATAACGGCCGCATTCTCCCGTTCCAGCAGACCAATTCGGCCAATTTCGTGCGATAGGGTCAGGGCCGCATCCGGAATAACTTCCTGAACGATCTGGCCGGCCTCTTCCTCCATCTGGATGTTAATGGGTGAAAAGACGCCGGAAATAGCGACCGCCTGGATCTGTTGGTCCTGGATACGCCGGGCAATATCTCGGATTTCCACCGGATCAAGCGGTGTTATCGGCTGGCCATCAAACTCATAGCCACCATGGGCCAGGTAAACCTGGCCGGCAATGGCCTGGCGCAGACCCTCCGGCCAATCGACCAATGGCGGCAGGGATCGGGTTGCCGGCAGGCCCAGGCGGATGACCGCCGTAGGCGTCAGCCGGCGCTGTTCAACAACAGCATTGGTGAAATGGGTGGTCCCAATCATCACCGCCGTAATCGAGGCCGGGTCAACGCCAGCCTCGGCCAGTAGATTTTGGAGCGCCGTCGTAATGCCACCGGTGACGTCAGGGGTGGTCGGTGTTTTTAACTCGGCCACAACCGTATTGCCCCGGAGCAACACGGCATCTGTGTTGGTCCCGCCAACATCAATACCAATTTGCATGGAAACTCCTTCCGTTCTCAAAAGTTAAAATGGGGTTGACCGGTCACCGGTCACGCTAAGGGGTCAGGCTAATTCTTGTGGCCCAAACATAATCCGGTTTAGCCAGAAACGCAAGTTTACATTATCCATTCCAAGGGGAAATATATCTGTCGATCATTTGAGGATTTACGAGAAAGGCAAGGTTAAGATATAATAGAGGAGTCGTCACGAGCTAACGCACACCACCGATGATGAAAATTCTTGCGGCGGTCGGCGGTCAGCCGTCGGCGGTCTATTTTCTAAGGAGAAGTTTTGGTAGCAAAGTGAGGTCATATGGCGAAAAAACAAATGAGATGGGTTTATTCACCATCAAAACCTAAAGTTCCCCCCAGTGAAAAAGCGGCAGTAACAGCCAGGGCGGATGAATGGGTCGAAACAGTCCTGAAACCTAAGTATATCCAGCCTCCGCCCGAACATGCTACCTTCAATTACCTGGTCGATATTTACACCAAATGGTATCAAAATTATTTTTACTTCTGCGCCAAATATCACTCACCGGGTCTTAATGCTATCTCACCCTACTTTGAGATAAAATTTGCCCGGCTGGAATATGTGGCGAATGATCGTTACAACCTTGCTTATATGAGACACACCGGGCAATGGTGGGAACTGTACCAGGACTTATCGCTCGATGAATGTTTCAAAGCCGTTCAAGAAGAACCTCATTTTATGCCCTAACCTGGACAAGCCAGAGCCAAAACGGAACACAGAGTTACGCAGAGACTCCACAGAGACACGCAGAGAAATTCTAAAAATTCCTCTGTGAAACTCCGTGACTTCTCCGTGTCCCTCTGTGTTAAACTTCTTGCTCACCGTACAAGAATCTGACTCGTAAGATAATGAGATATTTACTTGTAAGCCGGAGGTAAGCAGATAATGAGATCAAAGGAGAGAGTCCGGGCGGCGATTCTGGAGGTGGTCGATAATCAATTACGTGATAATACCCCTCCTGAAACCAGAAAAACTTACCAACGCCTTTTGCAAGAAGGCTTTAGCGATAAAGAAGCACGTAAATTAATCGGGGCAGTAGTCAGTAGTGAGATTTTTGAGGTTTTGAAAGAGAAACGTCCCTACGATCAAAAACGGTTTATCGCTGCGCTTGAACGGCTCCCCAAAATGCCTTGGGAGTAGGTAGCCACTTAACGAGACCATCTACGTGAGGTGCTTCAAAAATTAGAGAGTCGTTTGACCGGCCGGGTGGGCTTTGGTGGAGTAAATCCGGCGGGCCACCGGGTTTCAGGGGAGTAACTCACTCCGCTTAGGTTCGCCTCGCGCAGGTTGGCCTTATCCAAGTTGGCCCCGCTCAGATTGGCCCCCGACAAGTTAGCCTGGCGGAAATCGGCCCAGCCCAGGTGAGCGCCGCTCAAATTAGCCCCGGCCAGATTGGCCTTACTAAAATGCGCCCCGTTAGCGTTGGCTCCGCTCAAATCAGCTTTACTCAGATTAGCCTTGTCCATTTTTGCTTCGTTGAGCTTAGCCCCACTCAAATTAGCCCCACTCAAATTAGCCTGGATCAAGTTGGAGTGACGCAAGTTGGCCTGGCCCAAATTAGCCCCACTCAGGTCAATATCGTGCAGGCTGGACTCGCTTAAATCAGCGCCGGCCAGGTCGGTCCCGCTCAGGTTAGCCCCACTCAGGTCAGGGGTCAGCCCGCGGGTTCGGGCGGCGGCAATCTGCTGCAAAGCGGCGGCGCTGCTAATGGTTTGAGTGAAGAGCTTTGGAGCTGGGGCGGGAGGTATCGCCTGGTTTTGGATCGCCTGCGTTGAGTGGGACGCCAGGCGTCGTAAAGGCCGGTGCGGCGGTGGTTCGGATGAGGCGGATGGGGTAGATGAGGCTGGTTTTGGTTGAGACAGACCGGCTGCGTTTAATGTTGCCAGTCCCCGCCGGGCCAACTCGTTGCCGGGATTGATTGCCAACACTTGTTCTAAACATTGACGACGCTGCTCTGGCGTTTCAGATAGACTGGCCTTCCACAGCCAGGCTGCTTCGTTATTTGGCTCGGCTTTGAGGACTTCGGCCAGGAGGTGTTGGCCAATGGCTTTGTCCCCGGCTTTGATAGCGGCAATAGCTTGCGACAAGGTAGCTGGCATAACAAGTACTCTTTCTGGCCCTCTTGATTCAAGGTCATCATACCATAAAAGTGTCGTCTCTGGGTAGTAACAAAAGTCATCAATTAGGGGTTGTCGAGGAAATGTTGTCCTGGGTAAACATAATTGTTGAAACGTGAAGGCTACTTGACACTACTTTATTAATATTGTAAGCTAGTCTTACACGAGCAGTTTCCCCATCTTCCGCTTGAAGTTATTTGATAACAGACCTTTTATGGAGTAAGGTACGCATGCCGACTAATGTTGTCCCCCGCTATCAAGCAACCTATCGCCAGGATGAAATTGAACTCATTATCCGGATGGCCCGGCGCGGTGAATCGTTGGGCCTGGTGGGCCTGGCCGGAATTGGTAAGTCTAACATTGTCAATTTTCTGCGCGAGATTGACCGTCACGCGCCCCAGCTTGAGCAAGATGTCAGCCAACTGCACTTCCCCATTGTGGATGCAACCTACTGGCAGCAAACCCCGCTCAGCCTGTGGAAAATTATGCTGGATGCGCTGACCCAGGCTATCCAGAAATTGCCGCCGCCTCCCGATGACAGCAAAGTTATTCACATTGCCGAGGAAGAGCGGAATTTGAACACGCTGCGGAGCCGGCTGCAATGGCTGTGCCAGGAACTGGGCCACCAGGTCATGTTTGTGCTGGACGATTTTGACGATGTCTTTGAAATCGGCCCCCTGCCGATGTTAGAACGACTAAACGGTCTGCGCAGCGAAGGTAATCGCGAGACGCTGAGTTACTTGGTTTTCACCAAGCGTCTGCCTCATGTTTTAGGTCGAGGCTACGACCTTGAACACGAGTCGAAATTTTACGACCTCTTTCGCCACAATATCTACGCCCTGGAACCATACTCTCTCGAAGATGCCTTCCAAATGCTCAAACATCTCAACGAAGTTGCCGGCAACCCGCTGCGAGAGCGTGACCTGGCCGAGATTCGCCAATTGGCCGGTGGTCACGCCCAATTGCTGAAGGTTGTTTTTAACCTGTGGCTTGAAGCAAAGGGGATGTCGGGGGTTAACCCCGTCACCTACCTGGCCGAGCAACTCGACGTACAGCAGGAGTGCCGGCGGATTTTACGCAGCTTGCACGAGGACGAGCAAGCTGCGGCTTTGCGCCTGGCGCGAGGCCAGGCTACGGAAGCAGATAGGCATATTCTCGATCATCTGGTGCGCCGGGGGATATTAGACGCCGCTGGTAAAAAGTGGTTTAGCCCGCTGCTAGGCCAATTTTTGAGCCAATTCGAAGGATAAGGAGGGGTACCGTGGAAATCGTGTGGATTATTGTTGGAGTTATTGCGGTGATTGTGCTGGTTGTCCTCATCTATAATCTTCTGAGGGCAACAACCCACATTGTCCCCGAGGGACAACGGGTGGTTATTTACCGGCTGGGCCGCTTTAACCGGGTGGCTGGACCGGGAATGGTACAGGTTATCCCAGGGCTGGAGCAGGTGGCTCGGACGTTGGAAGTGCGAGATCACCCCATGGAAGTTACGGCGCGGGGTATCTTTGCTTTTGGGGTATCGAATGATCTGACCCTTAATTTATGGTGTAGTTATGATCTGGCCAAGGCGGCGGCCGGGAACAAGGCTAAATTAGCCGAATTGGTTCAATTAAACGAGGCCGAACGCCGCCGCCAGGTCGAAGTGAAAATGCATGAAGCCTTGGTCAATCAAATTGCCGAGCTGCAAAAAAGGATGCCTCTACCGGGAACGCCAAATGCCCTCGATGGGGTCATCGCTTTGGCTGCAGGCAGTGAGCGACATAATGCATTATTGGCCGGACTCAAGCATGAACTGCAAAAAACTCTGCCTTCGGTTGGGGTGGTTTTAAACACCGATCAAACGATCACGGTCACCGGGCGAGGCATCCCCGATGGGGTTATTGAGGCCATCAAACGTATCCAGGGCAGACAAATTGATAGCCAATGGCTCACCAATTATGCCAACCAACTGCGGCAGCAGTTCCCGGAAATGTCTAGCACCGTGCTCGATCAAATGTTGGCCTCGATTGAGGGCGTGGACGTGGGCAATGTCCAGCGCTTGCGCCTGGAGCAGGATGATAAGACCGATGCCCAGGTTGAGTTTGAAATACCGATGGACGGCAGCGAATCGCCGGGGGTGACCGCCAAACCCAAGTTCAAACTCCAGGGGTCGGAAGCCAAACGCCAACCGGCCTCAGCCCGCAGCGAGCCAGCATCCCCCTCCTCACAGCCCTTAAGCGAAGAAGATCTGGCCGTTTTGAAGCGTGTGCCGCGCCCTAACCGGGAGCAGCGGAAGAGCGCGTAAGAATTGCTTCTGATGTGAGAGCAAACCTATCAACCATGCATCCGCAACTAATCAGTGAACGGTTTGTTCGCTACTATCAACGTCTGGGCTTTAAACAGTTATCAGGTACACCCCTACTGCATTCTTCTATTCCGATGACTTTTGTCATGAGCGCGGGGTTGGCTCAGGTTGAGACCGCCCTGGACCAACTAGGGGACCCGTCAACCGATAGTAATTATGTATTGGTGCAAAACTGCTTCAGGCATTTCGATGTAGATCGAGTAGGTCAAAGCAACCTGCACCTCAGCCTGTTTCAGATGCCCGGCGCTTTTTCATTCGGCCGTCATAACCGGCAAATTACTATACAACGGATGTGGGATTTTCTGACGGGTGAATTGAAACTTGATCCTACCAAACTTTGGGCCACCTATTTTGCCGGCGACCGGGTGGCGGGGAACTTCTTTGAAGAGGACGTTGAAACCCGCCAGACCTGGCAAGAGATGGGCTTACCCGACAGCCGGGTAGTTGGCCTGGGGGCAGAGCATAATTTTTGGAAGCAGGGTGGTGGTATAGATGGTCAGAGCATTCGGCGCAAATGCGGCCCCAATACCGAACTATTCTTTGATTATGGTTCTCACCTGAGTTGCGGCCCTGCTTGTCGCCCCGGCTGTGGCTGTGGTCGTTTTGTCGAGTTTGCCAACTCCTTGTTTATCTTTGCCGAAGTAGATGCTGAGACGGATGCGCTCTCTGGGCTGGCGGAACCTTTTACGGAAACCGTAATTGGCGTCGAGCGGGTCGCTATGATCTTGGCCGGTCGGTTAAGCGTCTTTGAAATTGACACTATCCGGCCCCTGCTGGAAAAACTAAGAACTTTTTACCCCAGGTGGAAAGAATATCTCCCTTTCGATATCACTGAAAATGAGTGCATCTTGATCGACCATCTGAGGGCCTTGGTTTTTCTTACCGCCGACGGCGCGCCTCCGCCTGGTAAAGGTGGCCGGAGACGCCTCATGCGGATCCTCATCCGCCGGGTCTTGGCCCAGATGCGGATCCTGCATATCGACTCGCCTCGCTGCCTGCCGGCTCTGATTGATGCGGTGATGGCCCTGAACAGGAATGGGCAACCAAATCTTGGACCTGGACGTGAGACATTACTGGCTTACCTGGAAGCTGAAGCCCCGGCCTTTGACGATACTTTGGCCCGGGGCTACCACCAACTTGACCGCTTTCTGGCAAAAAATAACAGTTACACTTTGAATGGGAGAGAACTCGTTAGCCTGGTGAAGCAATTTGGTATTCCGCTTTCTCTCCTAAAGGTGACTCTGGCCCACAAGGGGATAAAGTTCAGCGAAAGGGACTATTGGCAGGCGATAGGGTAATGGCAATTAGTAGGGAGGTAGTGAAACTATGAGCCACTCCGCACTTGGAACTACTGAGCAACAGCCTCAACTCCTTGATCAACTCCTGGCCATTGGGCAGACCATTCAACAAGATATTACCCAAAATCCGAAGAGAGCCTACCAACTCATTGTTGAAACGACGTGTCGGCTAAGCGGGGCTGACTGCGCCATTCTCTATCCCTATCACCCCTCTTTTGGCGAGTTCTACGACCGTGAGAATGTAGCTGCTTACGGCCTGCGTTACGAGTCACAATTGGAGAAAAGGGTTGATAAGGTCAAGGGCCTGGCGGCCCGCGTTCACCAAGCTGGCGAAATTATCCGTGAGGATATTGAACGAGAAGACCCACAAATCCCCCTAACCAGCCCCTTCATTGCCAGAGAAGGTATCAAAGCTTTTATGGGGCTGTCGCTCAAATTTGGCGATGATACCGTTGGCCTCCTTTATGTGGATTTTCGAAAACCGCATCGCTTCTCAGAGGAAGAGAAGCGGCTGATCCGGCTGTTGGGTCAGCAGGCTGCGTTGGCAGTTTCTAACTCGTGGACCTATCGGTTGGCCAGCATTCGGGCCGAGGCTGTAGTCAGACTGAAGACGATTGGGCAAACGCTGGCGACCATTAAGGATCCATCCCAGGCGTTGGAGAGTGTATTGGATGGGATTGCTCACAGCGCCCGGCTGGTTCTGGATGCGGACCTGGTCGACCTGTATCAGTACAACCAGGCTCGAGGTGAGTTTACCTTGCCGCCCACATCGGCGGGGGAGAAACGGTATCCCCAAGTATCCAAGTTGAAAATATATGACGATGATGTGGCCATGGAAGCGGTGACAAAAAGAGAGCCACAATACTTCCAAAACTCCCAGGAAACCCCCTGGCTGATACGAACATATGGCGTTGCGCGCGAAGATGTCCCCAGCCAGCGCTTTGTGATTCGTGAGAGAATAGTTTCTTCTGTGGCCATCCCCCTCATTGCCGCCGGTGAGACGGTGGGCGTAATGTTTGTAAATTATCGCGCTCCCCAGTTGTTTGACGCCGCGCAAAGAGACCTGATCGAGTCATTTGCGGCCCAGGCGGCCGTGGCTATCCATAATGCCAGGCTTTTTCAAAAGGAACAAGTCCAGCGCCGGCAGTCCGAGACACTGCGTCAAGTGGCGCAACTCGTCAATTCCGCCCTGGAACGAAATGAGGTCATCGGCTTGGTCCTGGATCAATTGGGCCAGGTCATCGAATATAGCAGCGCCTCGGTTCAACTTATTCAAGGCGACCATCGCTTTCTGGTTGGGGGGCGGGGATTTTTGCTGGAAGACTCTCCCCGTCAACTTCAACGGGATGTGTCTCAGGATGCCCTGGTCAGCAAAATTGTTAGGGAGCAGCGCCCCGTCGTGCTGAGCGACATCACGGATGAACCTTTGTGGGATCATATTCCCCAGACAGCCCACATTCATTCGTGGATCGGTGTACCGCTAATTGTCAGGGAACAGGTCATCGGCTTGTTAACCGTAGATCATGATACACCTGGATATTACACCCAGGAGTCTGGCGAAGTGGTGGCTGCTTTTGCCAACCAGGTGGCTACGGCCATTCACAACGCCGAATTATTTGCCCTTGAACAACGCCGCAACCAGGAATTTCAAACGCTCCATCAGGCCGCCACTAAATTAGCGGAACAACCGGCGCTCCCAGAAATATATCAAACGGCAGTTCAATCCACCTTAGAAGCCTTACAATGTCGCCACAGCACTCTATTTGTTTTGGATAGGAAGACTGGTGAATTGGCGGCCATGGCCAGGGTTGGCCAACTCCCGGCTGCGCCAGAAGTCAGGCGCTTCAAACTGGGCGAAGGTTTAGCCGGTCTTGTGGTTGAAACCGGCCAATCCATCCTGGTGAATGACGCCGCCAGCAACGAGCGTTTTATCGAAGGCGGGGTTATGCCGCGCTCTGCCCCACGTTCCATCATTTTAGCTCCCATTAAAATCGAAGACAAAATTATTGGCGTTATTTCGGCGGACAAAGATGAGATAGGTGGCTTCACCGAGCACAATCAGAAGATTTTGGAGATGCTGGCCCTGGATGTGGGTATTGCGATCAACCTGCGGCGACAGATGCGGCAAATCGGCGACCAGGCGCAAGCTTTGGCCGAACTGAACAAATTGGCCCAACAATTAGTCTCGATTGAAGAGACGCCCCAGGAGGATACCCGAAAGCTGCTCAAGCAAGTTGCCCAGAGCGCCCGGCAAGTTTTGCAGGCCGATCTGATTGAACTTTATGAGTACCGGCAAGACCGCAAGGAATATCGGTTGCCGCCCGTCTCGGCGGGTGAAAGGCGAGAGCCGTCGGTTCCCAAAAATAAAATCTACGAGGATGACGTCGTTTTCCAATTGATTCATCGTAAGTCGCCTCTGTATGCCGAGAATGTGCGGATTGATCCGATTCTTACCGCTCCCTATACTATTGAACGCCCGGATCATTCGGTGGAACGATTTGTCATCCGTGAGGGTGTTCGGTCCACCGCCGCTATTCCGTTGCGAACCGGCAGCGAGGTGGTCGGCCTGATGTTTGCCAGCTATCGCCAGCCGCAAACCTTCAGCACCGGACAAAGAGAGCTGATCGAGTTGTTTGCCAACCAGGCCGCCATCGCCATTCGCAACAGCCGGCTCTTCAGCGAAACCCTCCGCCGGAGAAACGATTTGCAAGTTGTTGACGAGGTGAGCAAACTCCTGATGTCAACCCTTGACCCTGTAGAAATCCCGCGCTTGTTGCTGCAACAAATAGTTCATCTGTTTAGGGTGGCCGGTGCTTCCTTGTGGCAGGTTGACCGGGCCGAGCAGAAGGTGCAGTGTCTATTCTCGCTCAATCACAAGGGCGAGGAAGAGTCTTTCATGAACGTTCTCAAAGGTATACCTTTCGAGTTGGGGCGGGGCATCGTAGGGACTGTGGCTGAATCTGGAAAACCGTTGATGGTCAATCAAGTTCAGGTGGAACCACGTTGGGACCGGCGGGTTGATGAAGCCACCGGTTTCGCCACCAGAGCCATCTTGGCCGTGCCCCTGATCCATAAACAGGAAACCGTTGGCGTCATCGAAATTCTTAATCGGCTGGATCAAACCCCCTTCACCGAAGAGGATCAAACCTTTTTGACCGCCCTTGTCGCACCGGCCGCGATTGCCCTGGAAAATGCCCGCCTGTATCAGCATCTTGAGCGTCGAGTTGAGGCGCTTGGCGCTCTGAACGAGGTTGGACAGCAGTTGACCTCCGGCCTCCGTTTGAAAGAAGATGAAATCTTGAGCTTGATCTACCGGCAAGTGCGAGACCTGGCCCATACCCAGAACGTTAATATTGCCCTGTACGACGAAAAAACAAATACGCTGACCTTCAAATTAGTGATGGAGCGGGGCCGGCGGGTAGACATCGAGCAAGAGAAAAGATTTGCCTCGCGCCAGATCGATAAAGCCACAGTAGGCAAGACCGAAGAAATTGTTTTAACCGGCCGGGCCATCTTGCATAAAACACGAGAGGAAACAGCGGGCTGGTACCAGAAACCGGGCCATCGCCCCTATACGACGGGTGACATCTCCGCCTCGCACCTGGCTGTGCCGATGATTCTCGGCCAGAAGGTGAAGGGGGTCATCACCATTTACGATTGGGACCAGGAGTACGCCTACGACGAGCAAGATAAACAAGTCCTCTCGGTTATCGCCGGCCAGGCGGCTATTGCCCTTGAAAATACCCACCTCTTTTACGATGTAAATCAGAAGCTTGAGCGTCAAGTCCAGGCCCTCAGTGCTTTGAATGAGGTGGGGCAGACGTTGACCTCCGGCCTGCGGTTGAAGGAAGAAGAAATCCTGGAGTTAATCTACGAGCAGGCCCGCAAATTGACCGGCACCCAGGATATGTACATCGCTCTGTATGACGAAACAACACAAATGATTCAGTTCAAACTAGCGATGGAGAAGGGGGAACGGGTAGCTATCGCTCCACCACGCCAGGTTAATATGGAGCGAAAAGGAAAAACAGAGGAAGTTATTTTTACCAAACAACCGCTTTTGCACCGAACAGAACATGAGTCGGAAGATTGGTACAAATTGCCAGGGCACCAAGAATTTGTCGGGCGTGTTCAGCCTTCGTATTTGGGTGTGCCGATGATTGTGGGTGAGAAAGTGCTGGGCGTAATCGCTGTTTATGATTGGGAGCGAGAGCACGCTTACGATAAGCTACACTTACAGGTTCTTTCTTCTATGGCTAACCAGGCCGCCATTGCCCTGGATAACGCCCGGCTGTATTACGATGTGAACCAGAAACTTGAGCGCCAGGTGCAAGCGCTTGGTATCTTGAATGAGGTTGGGCAGACACTGACTTCTGGTATCCGTTTGACGCAGGATGAAATTTTGGAGTTGATCTACAAGCAGGTACAACATCTGACCGATGCTCAGGATATGTATATCGCTTTGTACGATGAGTCCACTCAAACCATCCGCTTTAGCTTGGCAACAAAAGAGGGACAGCGGGTCAAGATTGAGTCACGTCAAGCGAATATGGAGCAACGTGGCAAAACAGAAGAGGTTATCTTTAACCGACAGCCACTTTTGCACAAGACAAAGGAGGAGTCAGAAGGGTGGTATAAGCTGCCGGGACGCCAAGAATTTGTTGGTTACGTAGCCCCCTCTTGGTTAGGCGTGCCAATGATTGTAGGTGAACGAGTGTTGGGCATGATCGCCGTTTGGGATCAGAAACGAGAGTACGCCTATGATGAGCTACACCTGCAAGTTCTCTCCTCGATGGCCAACCAGGCCGCCATTGCCCTGGATAACGCCAGCTTGTATGCAGCCGCCCGCGAAGAAGTGATTGCAACCAAACAACTGGCCACCCTTGGTACGGTGATGGCGGCCATTCAGCACCGTATTAACAATACCCTCAACATCATTGGGCCAAATATCACCCGACTGCGTCGGCGGGTTGATACCTCGAATGAAACCATCCGGGAAATCCTCGACATCATCGAACGTAACGTCCGCTATACCTCGGACTATATCCACCGTATTCAGGAACCGCTTAAAGAGACTGACGTTCAGAAAGTTGATATCAACGCCAGCCTGTATGACGCCCGGAGCCGGGTCTGGCAGGAGTATGAGTCCAGGATCGGGTTTGGCCCGGTTGAAGTCATCGAAAAATTGGACGATGCGTTGCCGTTGCTTGAAGCTTCCGCCGCTCAAATCACCGAAATCTTCCGCAACCTGATTGAAAACAGTTACAAGGCGATGGGGGCTAACGGCGGCGTCTTGACCATCACCAGCCGGCAGGTTGATGACTGGCTGGAAGTGGAAATCCAAGATACAGGGCCAGGTATCCCTGCCCAGATCAACGAAAGGCTCTTTATCAGGCCGGTCCCATCCCGGCAGCCGGGGGGGAATGGCCCGGGAGCCGGGTTGGGCCTGTGGTTGTCGGCCCTGCTGTTGCAGCGGTATGGGGGTGAAATTAAGGTGGCTGAAACAGGCTCCACCGGCACGACGATGCTGGTCAGGCTGCCTGCCTTAAACGTTTAGGAGTAAAACCGATGCCTGCACGAATTTTGATCGTGGACGATGAGCCACGCTGGCTCAATTTTGCCAGGGAAGACCTTAAAGTGGTATTTGAAGTGGAGGTGGCGACCAATTTGGAAGCAGCCCTGGCCAAGTTAGAAAAAAGCCATTACGATCTTATTATTGCCAGCTCACGCCGGTTAGATGTTTTAGAGGCGATTAGCCAACTTTATCCCAAGAAGCCGGTGGTAGTGGCCACCGGGCAGCCAACCACCCACGAAGCCATCAAGATATACCGGCTGGGTGCTATGGATTACTTTGCTAAAGATTTTCAGCCCGAGGTGGTCTCCGGCAAGGCTCGTGAGGCCATTAAAAAATCGGCCAAAAAATCCGACCGGGTTGGGAATTAAAGAGAGGAGTGTTCACGAGCCTATGGCACGCCACCGATAACGAAAATATCTTTCGGCGGTCCCCCAGGGGGAGGCGAGGCGCTCTCGGCGGTCTGCGCCATCGGCGGTCTATTTACGAAGGAGGTGGCTCCCGTGACCAATACGCCCAAGACCATTTTAGTTGTAGATGATGTTAAAGATTGGCAAAAAACTCTCACCGGCCTGTTAACGGATGAGGGCTACCGGGTGGTGGCCGTTGGCGACCGCCGGTCTGCCCTCGACTCTGTTAAAACCGGCTCATTTGACCTGGCAGTGATTGATGTGCGTCTCGATGAAACCGATGAAACCAATATGGCCGGGTTAAACCTGGCTAAAGAGATCAAACAGGTGCAGGCCGGCTTGCCCATCATCATTATTACCGGTTATGAGACAACAGACTCGGTGACGCAAGCGTTGAAGCCGGATGAAACCGGGCAGTCGCTCGCCGTTGATTTTGTGCTTAAAATGGATACTAACCAATTGGTGGACATCGTTAATTTTACCTTGAGGTCAACCGGGCCGTGAAACCAGCGGAAAACAAGGGCATCTCAAAAGGCCGGATCTTGGTGGTGGACGATTTGCCTGATTGGCGTACGACACTATCAGGCATTTTGCGGGATGAAGGCTACGACGTGTACGTGGCCGAAAGCCGCCAGGGAGCTTTGCACTTACTAAATACCGAGCGGTTCCACCTGGCCGTCCTGGATGTGCGCCTGGATGAAACAGACGAGGCCAATCGCGAAGGCCTGGAATTAATGCGCCAGATTAAAGCCCAGGACCCTACGATGTTGGTCATCATCTTGACCGGTTACGCCGACGTCGACATGGTACAAGAGTCTTTGCGGCCGCAACAAAATGGTCTGCCCCTGGCTTACAGCTTTGTGGAAAAACCAAATACCCACGAATTGATTGAATTTGTCCGGCGCGCCTTTGCCGGCGAGGTCAAAATTAACTGGAACTTGGCTATTGACGCCGAGGGTGATTTCCTGCAGCAGATGCCCTCCAGGCTGCGCTTCCATCAATCAAAACCGGCGGCCAACCAGTTGAAGGTAGAAATTGACGAGTTGCTGCGTAAACTCTTCTTCACCTGTGAAGCAGTTACCCTCCACCCCCTGGAACATAGCTTCAGCCGTGCCGTAGTGTTTCAGGTAGAGCCGCGCTATCAACAGCGCGGCCGGGGTGAAAGTATGGTGGCCAAGATTGGCGAATGGCCGTTGATCAGACAAGAGGAACGTAACTTTGCCCAGGTGGTGCAGGGAGTGGTCGGCGGCCATCGCCTGCCGCAGCGACTGGAATTGGCCCGGACCCGCTCGTTGGGAGGATTGGTCTACTCCTATGCCGGTTTGGGTGAGGCCAGCGGCTTTGTGGAATTTTACACCGGGGCTATGCCTGACCAGATTACGCCTGTTTTAGAGAACCTGTTTTTAGAGACTTGTTTTCCCTGGGGCCGGCGCAATCCGGAGGTTCGACCTGCTTTTAACTTTGCCGAACATTATTTCACCCAGCTTCATCTTAGCCCGGCCGAGCTTCGCCGCGACCTGACCTCCCTCTTTGATAAACAAGCTTACCTTTCCCGGCGCGGCCATTCCGGCTCGGAGTTGTGGTTCCTCGAAAATACTCCTCTGGTCAACCCGGTTGAGTTTGTCGTCGGCCACCCTTTGATCGGCGACGCCGCGCTAACATTGGTGCATGGGGACCTGACCGGCTACAACGTCATTCTTGACCGCCATCACGAAACCTGGCTGATTGATTTTGCCAAAACAGGCCAGGGACTCCTCTTGCAAGATTTTGCCTCGTTTGAAGTCTTCGTCAAGTTCTCCCTCCTGCGGTCAAACGATCCCCGTTCATTCTATGACTGGGAGAAAACGTTGGTAGATAGCCCCACCTTACAGCCGTCTGCTCGCCTGCTCAATCTGACCCCGCCCGGCTCGCTGCTCAAGGCGCATCAGGTCATCCTGACTATTCGCCGGTTAGCCTACCAGGTTTCCGGCAATGGCCATTGGCCGGAATATCTGATCAACCTGTTATTCCACGCCCTCAAATTAACCACCATTATGCCCCTCAAGCCGGAACAGCGCGCTCTGGCCCTGGTTTCGGCGGCGCTCATTTGCCAGCGGCTTATGGCCGATGTTCGATCTGGGGAGGCCGAGTAGGGCATTTTTTAAGAAATTCTGTAAAAATCACTGCACTCGAACATAATATGACCCATCATCTATCCTCCCCCAATAAATACGATACTTCCGCCATCCGTAAGCTGTTAATGGCCGTCTTTAATGATGAAGAATTTACGATTTTCTGCTACGATCACTTTCAAGATGCGCATCAAAAATTTGCGGAGGGGATGAGCTTCCCGAAGAAAGTGCAGGTGTTGATTGATTATTGCGCCCGGCATGATGTATTCGATCCACTGTTGGCGCTTGTCGAGGAGTCAAATCCTGGCCAATATGCAGAATTAGGCGTCTCGATAAAAAAAACCATCAGGATACTAATTGTAGATGACTCGGCTGATTGGCAAAAGACCCTGCGCGGTTTGTTGGTTGACGCCGGGTATGAGGTTACAACAGCAGGAAATGAAGAGCAGGCCCAGAATTTGGCCGAGCAAATCCCCTTCGATTTGGCCGTGATAGATTTTCACTTACACGGGGATGCGGAGTATGATGAGAGTGGGCTTGTTTTGGCTCATGTCTTGAAAAAACTTGTGCCTCACATGAAAGTGGTTCTATTGACCGGCTACCCGCCGCGAATTGATCAAGTAGCCAAGTCATTCAAGTTTTTCGAGGTAGAAGATTTTATCGATAAATCGAGAATCTATGGCAGCGAGGAGCGGGACCTGGCTGCAATTGTTAAGAAGATTCTCGGTACCCCTTGAGTATCCATTCACTTTTTCTACCGTATCGCTCAAAATTCAAACGGGATTCAAACATAACTGTGTTACTATAGATTTGACACACAATACAGTGTAAGGCTGGACTTTGCCAAAGATAATCAGAAACGCTCTTTTCCCCCAATTATCGGGGCTTGCAAAGCCCGAATTTTGTGGTAAACTCTGGCGAAGGTGATATAATTTATCATAATTTTACTGACAATTTTTCAAACGTATATTAAAATAGGGTCAGGATTTGTGGTTTTTACCAATTTTTGATGAAGTTCCAGGGAAGCACTTATGACTACTCGTATTCTGGCTGTTGACGACGAACCAAAATGGTTAGCTTTTACCAGCCATGAACTGGACATGGGTTTTGAAGTGGAGGCGGCAACTGACCTCAACGCCACCCTGACCATGCTGGAAACAAAGTCTTACGATCTTGTCATCGCCGGTTCACGCCAGCAGAAAATTGTAAAAACCATCAAGGAAAAATACCCCGACAAGCGAGTAGTCGTCGCTACCGGGCAGCCCACCACTCGCGAAGCGATAGAAACCTACCGCTTGGGCGTCCTCGATTACTTCGCCAAAGATTTCCGCCCCGATGTTATTATCGCTAAAATTCAAGAAGCGATTCAGAAGCCTCTTAAAACAACCCCCGCCTAAAAATCAAACTCACTCCTCCTCTCTCCACTGCGGCCAAAAATCCGAACGCCAGGACCATGGCATTTGGTCCTCAGCCTCGATTTCTTCTGGCTCGCCGCTGCCGTCGGCCTTGAGCAACAGCAGCTTGGGTTTACCGTCCTCATTATACCAGCAAGCAATCTGACGACCATTATGGCTCCAGGCCAAACCCCAGGCATCCAGAGGCCGTTCAAAGGTATGGACGACGTGCGGGGAAGTGCCATCTTGGTTGATCACCCAAATCTCGCGTACGAGCTCTTTCGGCATATTTAAGAAAGCAATTTGCCGGCTGTTGGAGGACCAGGCGATAGAATTGACGCACAAGGTTTCGGAACCGGCCAATAGCTTTTTCGCCCCCGACCCGTCCGGGTAGATGAGCCACAAATCACAGTTGCGGTGGAAGGCCAGCCAGCGCCCATCGGGTGACCAGGCCGGCAAAATATCGTTGGTATCCCCCCGGGTAATTTGCTTCAGCCCAGAGCCGTCTGTATTGATGAGGTAGAGTTTGTAATCATACCGTTCGGCTTCAGGGTCTGAACCGGCGGCGAAGACAATCTGCCGCCCATCGGGCGACCAGGCCGGACTAGAAATACTCTCAAACTCCAGGTCATCGGTCACTCGTTTGACCTGGCCCGTATTATCGTCGCGCACACAGAGTTGAGGCGGCTGGGAGTCTTCGCACGGCTCCACAATTTTGCCCTCAGTCACAGCCGCTGGAGGCGGTGCGGGCGGCTCCAGTGACTGTCTCCATTGCGGGTAAATACTGCTAAACCACCACCACGGGAATTCGTCCAGGGGAGTGGGCCGGCCGGAACCATCGGCCTTAACCAACCAATGTTTACACTTTTCGTCTGTGTAGGCCACTTGCCGGCCATCGGGGCTAAAAACAGCTTCGACCAGGACACAATCTTCATTGGGATGGGTGATGCTGGCTACACGGGTATACTTGTTCCCTTCGCGGGGAATCACCCACACTTCGCGGGTCATGGGAAAGGTCCAGCCGCACCCTCGCATATTCATCGAAACCACAATTTGCCGGCTATCCGGCGACCATTGGGGGGCAAAGGTGCATACCTTTCCCTCGGAGAGCCATACCTCGGTAAAGTCAGAGCCGTCGGGCCGTACAATGGCCAGGTCGCCGTTGTGGTGAAAGGCCAGCCATTGGCCATCGGGGCTCCAGGATGGAGAGACGTCGTTGCCAAAGGTCGGGAGCGATTTCAGGCCGCTGCCATCGGCATTGACAATGTAGAGGGTGTGGTCACGGTCCGTATCCTGGCCTGGTTTGAGGGCCGAGAAAACAAGTTGCCGCCCGTCGGGACTCCACGAGGGGCCAAAATCAAAAGCATACTTAAGATCGGCCAAAATCTGGCGAGTTGGCCCACCTTGCAGCGGGGTCAAACACAGGCCGGAACCACGGTCAATATCACCGCAAAGTTCGGCCTCTATTCCGGCCGGTGGACCTTCCGGGGGAATCGGAGGTG
>CAZUNT010000036.1:0-7656 GCA_964622215.1 uncultured Caldilineaceae bacterium | reverse complement strand
GGCCCCCCCCCCCCCCCCCCCCCCCCGCCCCCCCCCACCCCCCCGGGGGGGGGGCCCCCCCCCCCCCCCCCCCCCCGGGGGGGGCCCCCCCCGGGGGCGGCCCGCCCACCCCCCACCCCCGGGCCGCCCGCCCCCCCCCCCCCCCCCCCCGGGGGCGCCCGCGCCGCCGGCCCCCCCCCCCGGGGCGGTAGCAGGTGTTGAAGGCGGCGGCAGCGGGGTTTCTACCGGCAGAGTAGCCAAAACAGCCGCCGGTTGGCCGGTTCCCAGGCTGCTCTGTTGCCAAAAAAGAATCGCGGCGATAACCACTAGCAGCCCCACTCCGGTCAGGGCCGGCCACAGCCAGGCCAGTTTGCGCCGGGGGGGGGTAGCCGGGTGCAGCAGGGTTGGCTCGTCGGTGGATTGGGGGATGGTAGGGGGTGACGGCGCTACGATAGACGTGGCAGGCTGCGCAGCCGGGATGATGGGCTGCGTGACCGCCTCGGCCACTGCCTGGGTAAAGGCGGCAGCCATGGCCTCGGCAGTGGCAAAACGAGCCTCCGGCTCTTTAGCCAAAGCCTTAAGGATCACCCGCTCGGCTGCTTCGGGCAGGTCAGGCCGGAGTTGGCGCGGCGGCGGCAGCGGGTCGTGCAGTTGCATGTAGAGCAGAGCTACCGGCGTTTCGGCTTGAAAGGGAGCCCGCCCGATCACCATTTCATATAGCACAATCCCCAGGGAATAAATGTCGGAGGCGGGGGTTAACTCCTTGCTGCCCCGGCACTGCTCTGGACTCATGTAGGCCGGCGTGCCGAGGATACCCGCGCCCGTCAGGTCAAGTGTAGCTTCAACCATCTTGGCAATGCCGAAATCGGTCAGGTAGGCGTTGCCTCCTGCATCGAGCAGGACATTGCTCGGTTTGACGTCGCGGTGCAGAACGCCGTGAGCGTGGGCGTAATCCAGGGCGCCGGCAACTTGCCCTAACAGGCGGCTCACCTCAGCCAGCGGCAGCGGCCCTTGCCTGATGCGGTCAGTCAGGGCGCCGGCCGGCAGATAACGCATGGCCATGTAAGCAATGTCGTCTTCTTCGCCATAAGCAAAGAGAGGCAGAATGTGCAGGTGTTCCAGCTTGGCGATGGCTTTGGCCTCGCGCTGAAAACGCTCGCGGAATTGGGGGTCTGCGGAGAAATGGCGGGGGAGGATTTTGAGGGCTACATAGCGGTCGGTGGCGGGTTCATAAGCTTTGTAAACCGTCGCCATTCCACCCAGGCCAATCTGCTCAATAATACGATAACTGCCCAGTGTTCGACCGATCATCTCGAATCTCCTTTTGGCAGCATCGGCACAAATTGTTTTTTAGGGGAAATGACCTAACTGAACGAGGGCGTAAGGCTATTATAACACGGTTTGAGAGGTTGTTCAACAGGGCCGCCACAGACTTCCAAAGGTTGTGCATTGAACAAAAGGAAGAGAAATTAAACGCCAGCGCGAAACTTTTGTCAAACCGGCGACAAAGGTTATACTCAGGCTATTCTCTACGAGGTGAGTTGCCGCCGTGACTCAACACCCTCCCCGTTTGGGGTGTGTCCTACTTGCCATCTTTTTACTAGCCGCAGTTGCCGCCGGTTATTCTGCTTTTCAAATCCGCCGCAGCGCCCCATCTTCCTTTCAGGCGCCGGCCAATTTTCTTGCCGCTGATAAGGGCTATGGCGTCACCGTTGACTTAACTCAATATAACCATACTAATCTGGCTGACACGTTGGCCGCTTTGCACGAGAATGGCCTCATCTGGTTGCGCCAGCCTGTCTCATGGGCCGAGATCGAACCCGCGCCTGGTCAATTCGCTTGGAAAGCCCTGGATCAAATTGTAGAGCAAGTTGATAACTTGCCCTACAAAATTAACCTTATCGTCGTGCTGCAAACCACTCCGGCCTGGGCCAGGCCCGCCAATACACCCACGGCGACTCCCCCGACCGAGGTCGGCGACTTTGGCAACTTTGCCCGCGCCCTGGCCGAACGCTACGGCAACCGGATTGACTATTACCAGATTTGGCATGAGCCAAACCTCAGCGCCAATTGGGGTAATGCCTTTGTTAACCCCTCGGCCTATGCCGATCTATTGCGCGAGGCGGCCCTTAATATCCGCCAGGTTGATCCAACCGCCTTTCTCCTCACCGCAGCCCTGGCTCCCACTCTGGAAACCGGCCCGCTCAACCTCGACGAGCCGGATTATCTCGATCAACTCTATCAGGCTAAAGCCAAGCGCTGGTTCGATATTGTCGCCGGGCAGCCCTATGGTTTCGACTCCGAACCGTTAGACCCGGCGCGAAACGACCGGCTCAATTTTCGCCGTCTCGAACTGCTGCGCCAGGTGATGATCAAGCATGGCGATACGGCTACCCCTATCTGGGCCACGGCTTTTGGCTGGAACGCCCTGCCCACCGATTGGACCGGCCAACCCTCTCCCTGGCACAGCGATATGCCGGCCGTCCAGGCGGAACGTACTGCCGTTGCCCTAACCTATGCCCGGAGTAATTGGCCCTGGCTTGGCCCTACCCTGGCGATCCGTTGGGATACCACCCACCTGGCCTCCGTCGATCCGGCCCGGGGCTTTGCTTTGTTGGAAACTTTGCCCGTTTTGCAGGCCATCCGAGCCGCAGCCACAAGCGACCCTGTGGCTACCGTTGGCCGTTACCCGGCCGATCATCCCAGCGGTCGTTACAGTTCGGGCTGGCGTTTCGCCCGGTCCGAAGCCGATATTCCCCGTCACGAACCGCGAACTTTAACCATCCCTTTTGAAGGAACTCGCCTCGACCTGACCATCAATCGCGGCCCCTTCCGGGGCTACCTGTGGATTACCATCGACGGCGGGCCGGCCAACGCTCTGCCTCGAGACGGCCAGGGGCGCAGCTATGTGGTGCTATATGATCCTCTCCGCGAGAGTGAGACGGTCACCCTGGCCAAATATCTATCCCCCGGCTCCCACGAGGCAGTTATCGAGGCCGAAGGCGGCTGGGGGCAGTGGACTATCGGCGGGTGGACGGTTCATAGTGAAATTGACACCCGTCCGGCTCGAACCGGATTGACCCTGGCGGCGATAGTGGCCGTGCTCAGTGGCATGGGTTGGTTGTGGGGGGGAAGATTCGCTCCGGGTAAAATTTTCAAACCGTTATGGGCTTGGGGCGAGATTGGCGTGGCCCTCTATGCCATCTTGCAAGAGCGAGGCCAAATCTGGTTCACTTTTATGGTGGCTGTTGGTTTTTATCTGGCCCCGGAAAGGATAGCCCTGGCGCTACTTCCTCTGCTGGCCCTGGCCATCTTGCTGCGCCCTGACCTGGGCCTGGCCCTGGTCGCCTTTAGCCTCTCCTTCTTTCAAGCGCCCAAACACCTGCCCATTGGCAGTTTCTCTCCGGTCGAATTGGTCCTCGCCCTGACCGTCGGCGGTTTTATTTTTCGCGGCTTACTGGCCTGGGGGCGAACCCTATATGCCTCAGAAGAGGCCTCACCTGCTCAATCATCACCCTTCACCCTTCGGCACGCTCTTTGGTCGCAGGGCAAGCTGTTTCACGCTACCGACTGGGCTGCTCTGACCCTCGTCGCCCTGGCCTTAGCCGCCACCCTGGCCGCCCAAAATTTCGGCGTCAGCATGCGCGAATGGCGGGTGCTCGTGTTGGAGTCGGTTATCTTTTATTTCCTGGTGCGCCTGGGGTTGGATTATCGGCCGCCGGCTGCCGACCACTGGCTACCGACCGCCGACCGCCGACCGCCGACCGCCGACCTACGACCGAGGACCGGGGATGACTTATCAACCCCCAACCCCCAACCCCCAACCTTCAACCTTCAACCTTCAACCCCCAACCTCCAACCTTCGACCCCCAACCTTCAACCCCCAACCCCCAACCTTCAACCCCCAGCTTGGGTTTGGCGTTTAATGGATGCCTTTGTCGCCGGGGCGGTTTTGCAGGCCGGGATCGCACTCTACCTCTACTTTTTTACCGACCGGTCGATCACCGCCGAGGGGGTTCACCGTGCTCTGGGCCTAGCTTATGGTTCGCCCAATAACCTCTCCCTTTTCCTCGACCGGGCCTGGCCGATTCTGTTGGCAGTGACGGTTTGGCCGCACTTCTCTCCTAATTTGAGACGCTGGTGGTATGGCCTGGGGTTGGTTGTCGTAAGCGTGGCCCTTTACCTGACCTTTTCCAAAGGGGCCTTATTCCTGGGGCTGCCGGCCGGAGTGGCCGCGATGGGGCTATGGTATGGACAGCACCGCCAAAAACTCAACCGGCGCAAGCTGCTGCTGGCTCTGGTTATTGGCCTGATCATTATGGCCGCTGCTTTCATTCCCCTCAGCCAAACCGAACGTTTTCGCACCACCTTTGATTTTGACCAGGGCAGCACCGGCTTTTTCCGGCTAAAATTATGGCAAGCCTCCCTAAATATGTTAGCCGACCATTGGCCTCTGGGGATAGGGTTAGACAATTTCCTCTACCAGTACCGCACGCGATACATTCTGCCGGAAGCCTGGCAAGAGCCAAATTTGAGCCATCCCCACAACCTGGTTTTAGATTTTGGCACGCGGTTGGGCCTCGGCGGAATAGTTGTGCTGCTGTGGTTGCAAATCGCCTTTTGGCGCAATGCCTGGCGATTGTATCAAAAGAGGCCCAACGCGCTGCTGCTCGGCTTGATGGGCGGCATGGTGATCTTCCTGGCCCACGGCCTGGTGGATAACTCTTACTTTTTGGTGGATTTGGCCTTTGCTTTTTTCCTGACGGTAGGGGTAGTGCAGGGAACGGTAGATCAAGAAAAATAACTTTTGAGTGACTTTTAGTTAACTTTTGGCTGATCCCTTCTGTGGTTAGCTTCTAACCTGGTTATCCGCTCGGCCAACGCTACTACCCATAGCAAAACTTGGCCGATGGCCTGCTCCGGGGTAATTTCCCCTCGTTCCCAGCGTTTGATTAACTCCGGCAACTCGTACCGCTTCATTTTGATTGGCTCCTTTTGTAAATTAACACGAATTCGTGTATGATATAGTAAAAATATAAGCGAGTAACTTTCTCGCTTATATCAGGTATATTAACACGAAATCGTGTATCTGTCAAGAGTCAATCTGCTGTTTTGGGGTTCGTTTGGTAGGGAAAACCTACCTCCTCGGCTATCATTTGCAGAAGGCGGCTCATCGAGCGGCGGGCGGTGTGATGGCCTACTTCCCAGTCACTTACGGTCTGCTGGCGTATTTGCAGCCGGTCGGCCAGCTCCTGCTGCGACCAGCCGGTAAACTCGCGTAATGATTTGACTTGCTCGCCGGTCCAGCCTTGCGATTTACGGATGGGGGTAACCCGATAGGTGATCCGGGCGGGACGAAAGGTGACGACTTGTTCCTTAAAATCCACATCGTCAACCAACCAGTCGGCCTCTTGCCAGGCGCGAGCCTGGGCCGCGCGGCTATTGGCCCACCAGGCCCGGGTAGCCAGGGCGGTGGCGGGTAGCGGCTGGCCGATGATCTCTTTTATCTCGGCGAAACTCAACTCCAACGGCATAGTATCAGGCTGCCGTTGCAAATATTCAAACAAGGGATAATACTTGCTTTGAGGCGACATGAGTTTTGGTCACTCAGGTAAGTTTAGTGACATTATAATCAATTTACATAAAAAGTAATAACCGTAATACGTAAAGCGTAATTAGGCAGCCGGCTCGTGCCGGGGTAAACTCAGGTAAAGGGTAAGACCGTGTTCCTCCTCATTTTCTGCCCACACCCGGCCTTGCTGTTTTTCGGCCAGAGAGCGCACCAGGGGTAATTCCAGGCCGCCCGGCCCCAGTTCGCTGCGGCCAGAAGGATCAACTTTAACGACGAGTTCAAAAAGTTCTTCCATTTCTGCTTGAGGCAACTCAACTCCCTCAATGCCCATGTGGAGGATGACTTCCTGGTTATCGTTCGGCGTGGCGGCTAAGGTGATTTGTCCTTTTCTCTTAAACTTAAAGGCAGACCGAAGCAGCGCCTTGACCATCTGCTCAACCCGATCTCGATCGGCCCAAACAGGGGGGAGGGCTGGAGCAAGGTGAATTATGATCTCAATCTGTTCTGGCTTGAGTGTGCCAAAACCGGCGTCCACAATACCCTCAATGACCTTATCGAGCTTGACCGCTCCAAAGTTGAAATTCAGCCGGTTCGCCTCCAATTTACTCAGGTCAACCATGGTGTTGACCAGGGCCAGCAGATTTTGGGCGCTCTGGTAAATGGCGCTAATGTCGGTCTGCTGCATCTCGTTCAAAGGGCCTTCAATCCCTTCCAGGAGCAATTCACAGAACCCCAACATGGAGTTTAGCGGCCCTCGTAAATCGTGCGATAGATGGTACACTTCTAGGGGCCGTTGCGCCGGGTTGGTGACAGTTTTTTGGACGGCAAATGAATGTTGAGTCGCGGGTGTCGCTTCGGTCATGTCATTTCCCTGATAAATAAGTTCACTTTATTATTCTACCACATGGGGCTATATTTCTCAATTGACTTTCAGGTACTCCTCTGCTAAAATAGTCCCTGCCGCAGTGCTGGAGGGATGGCAGAGTGGTCGATTGCGGTGGTCTTGAAAACCATTGAGGCTGCAAAGTCTCCGGGGGTTCGAATCCCTCTCCCTCCGCTGTCATCCGTTAACATAATTGTCAATGATCAATTCAATTTACCTGGGGAGGTGCCAGAGTGGACGAATGGGGCCGCCTGCTAAGTGGTTGTCGGGGTAACACTCGACCGTGGGTTCGAATCCCACCCTCCCCGCCTCACCGACCGTCTCGCTAAGTTGCCGAGACGGTCGTTTTTCATAGGAGTGTCCCGTTTTTGAAGCTTTCCTCAAACGTGACCATCCGGCTGATTTGGCTGAGGATGTGACGTGGGCCTGACCCGTCGAGGCTGGTATGAACTGGCAACGTTTCCTACCTACCCTGACCTCTATTATTATCATCCTGGTCATTACCGTGCTGCGTGACCGGTCGCGCACCCTGGCCGCTATCCTGGCGGTAATGCCGCTCAACATCCCCCTGGTGCTTTGGATTGTCTCCGGGGCGACCGGCGCTGATTCAACCCAGTTGGCTCAATTCACCTGGAGTTTGCTGCTGGGTTTAATCCCGGTTTTTCTGTGGGTGCTCATCGTCTTCCTGGCTTTTCGCTGTGGCTGGTCCCTCTGGCCCGCCCTGGGCCTGGCCTACCTGGTTTGGGCCATTCTTCTCGGCTTGGGTTTTGCCGTTGGGTGGCTGTCGTTCAAATAAGCATTATTCCCCCTTGATTTTGGTAACAAAGTATGATATTATGTAAATATAGCAATTTACGCTAAGTTTACGTTCAAAAAATACATTAACAAATAAGAGCAAGGCGCAGGGTCGGATAGACTCTGCGCGTTGTTGTTTGTATTTGATTAGATGTTGGGAGGTCTCATATGGCCACAACTGCCGGAACTTTGAGTTCAAAAACTTTTTTTGGTAAGCGAGCGTTTTTCGTTTCACTAGCTTTATTGGGTCTTCTCATAGGTATTTGGTCGTTTTTTTACTTTAACTACTGGTTCGCGGTCATCTGTATCTTTTTAAGCTTGTTAGTATTAATTGGCTTTAGTTTATATAAAACCCACCCAGGGGCAGGGGGTTTTAATTGTAACAATTTAATTTTTGGACAAAACATAAGGGAAAGAAACCAATAAA
>CAZUNT010000035.1:29280-41714 GCA_964622215.1 uncultured Caldilineaceae bacterium | reverse complement strand
GCCGCGCTATTGGACTGCGCCGGATTTATCCGGCTTAAAAACTTGCTTTTAGCCCGATAAATCGGGCGTTGTTTCATAGCCCTGCGATTTATCGCGGGGCGAGCACACGGATGAGTCCAATATCTCTTTGACCCCTACAGATTTTTTGACTTTTTCACTCGGTGTGTCTCTGTGACTCCTCTGCGAAACTCTGTGCAATAAAAGTATTTATGGAAATTTTAGTATGCGTTTGGTATAGTCACCCCTAAAGTCATTAACGGAGTATTTTTATGACTACACCGCCGGTAGTTGTGTCGCCGCCGGACCAGGAAACCTATTTGACCCACCATTGGTGGAACAAATATCGCCCCGACCAACAATGGGAAGGGTATCTTTTTCTGCTGCCCAGTTTTAGCGGGTTCCTGGTTTTTGTCTTCATCCCGGTTCTGACCGCTTTAGGGTTGAGTTTTGTCGATTGGAATTTACTGAAACCCCCCACATTTGTGGGCACGGCCAACTACAGCCAATTGTTGCTCACCGATAGGGTTTTTTGGAAGGTGCTCGGCAATACCCTCTACTTTACCGTGACCATCGTGCCCTGCCAACTGGCGTTGGGGCTGGCGCTGGCGGTAGCGCTTAATCAAACCTTACGCGGCTTAACGATCTACCGGGTGGTTTATTTTATGCCGGTGGTCACCAACATTGTGGCCGCTGCCCTGGTGTTCCAATGGATGTTCAGTCGAGATTTTGGCATCATCAGCTCTCCCTTCTGGAAGCTGGCCGAAATAACCGGCCTATCCTTTTTTGCTCCGCCAGATTGGCTGAATGACAGCCAGTGGGCCAAGCCGGCCGTAGTCATCCTCACCCTCTGGAAAAATGTGGGATTTACTATGGTGATCTATCTGGCTGGGTTGCAAGCCATTCCCGTTCAGCTTTACGAAGCAGCCAAAGTGGATGGGGCCAACGCCTGGCAGCGTTTTCGGAATATTACCGTCCCCTTAATCAGTCCCACCACTTTCTTTTTACTGGTCATTCAAATGATTGGCGCCTTTCAACTATTTAGCGAAGCTTACGTGATGACTCGCGGCGGACCGGCTCAAGCAACATTGACCATTGCTTACTACATTTACCAAAATGCCTTTGAATTTGGGCGGATGGGCAAAGCCTCGGCCATAGCCTGGGTATTGTTTGTTATTGTCTTTACCGCCACGTATCTGCAAAACCGATTTCAACGGCGTTGGGTTCACTATGAAACGGAGGCATAGCCTGTGGCAACTGAATTAGATCGGACCACCCGAAAACCATTCATCAAGCCCGGTCATCTGTTCCTGCACCTGATTTTGCTTTCCGGCAGCGCCGTGATGCTTCTTCCCTTTTTCTGGATGCTCAGTACCTCATTGAAAGTTCCAGAGGAAATCTTCATTTTTCCCCCTATCTGGATTCCCAGCCGGTTGGCCTGGGAAAATTATGTTAAAACAGTCACCGTTATGCCGTTTGGACGCTTCTATTTCAACAGTTTCTTTGTGGCTATCAGTATTACCGTATTCCAGATATTTACCGCTTCACTGGCTGCGTTTGCTTTTGCCCGCCTGCGGTTTAAAGGTAGAAACGCTTTGTTTATGCTCTATCTGGCTACCTTGATGATCCCTTTCCACGTGATGCTGATTCCTAATTTTATCATTGTGAGGTATCTGAACTGGTTTGATTCTTATCAGGCTTTGATTCTGCCCCCGGCTTTTTCGGCGTTAAGTACATTTCTGCTGCGACAATATTATCTGAGTCTGCCGATGGAACTGGACGAAGCCGCCCGCATTGATGGAGCGTCGTCATTTGACATCTGGTGGCGAGTGGTTATGCCGCTGAGTGGTCCGGTTATCGCAGCTCTGACCATTTTCACTTTTTTAAATGCCTGGAACGATTTCTTATGGCCTCTGGTTGTAACTAATTCACTGGATATGCGAACTTTGCCGGTCGGCCTGACGGCTTTTCAGGGGCAATTTAAGGTGGAATGGCATTTGCTTATGGCCGGGGCCGTTATTGCCATGATCCCGGTTCTGACGATTTACATTTTGGCGCAGCAAAAGTTTGTAGAAGGTATAACGTTCGCCGGCCTGGCGGGGCGATAACACATTCGAGGAGTGGAAATGGTTCCTTATCAACCTAAAAAAGCAATGGTTATCATGGCTCATCCGGACGATCCAGAATTTTTTTGCGGTGGCCTCATCGCTCAATGGGCCAAAAATGGCACAGAGATAGCCTATCTTATTTTGAGTAATGGCAACAAAGGGAGCGACGATCCTTTAATGACCCCGGATCGGCTGGTCGAGATACGAAAAACAGAACAACAAAAAGCCGCCGATGTTTTGGGCGTCAAACATATCATTTATCTTAATGAAAACGATGGCGAACTTCTGCCTACGCTGGAAATACGGAGAAGAGTTGTAAAAGAGATCCGGCGATTTCAGCCGGATGCAGCTATCACCTGCGATCCAACCCGATTTTTCTTTGAGAACACCTACATTAACCATCCGGACCATCGCGCTGCCGGTGAAATTGCCTTAAACGCCCTGTTTCCGGCTACTGGAAATAGGATGTATTGTCCTGAATTGTTGGCGCTTGGTTTGTACCCTCATACGGTTGCTCATATCTTTTTGGCCGGAGCCACAGAAGTGACGGTGTGGGTAGATATTACTGAAGTGATCGATCTAAAGGTGAAGGCCTTTCTGTGCCACAAAAGCCAAATCAGTGAGCCGGAAGCCCTCTCTAGCTGGCTGCGTAAAGAGGCCAGAGCAATTGACAAGCATGGCCGGGAGGTTTATCGGGAGGGTTTCCGGCATATGATCATCGGTTGATAGATAATACTACTTTTATTTCCTTTCGTTTTGTTTTAAAAATAGGTATGGTTCAAGTTAAATTGGACCGGGTTTTCGTTAGGCTTAAAAAGCCAGGGTTATGCAACCACCGGCTAAGGGTGAGATTGACGTGTGGCAGGGTAAAACCCAAAAAGCTTTAAGTCATCCAGAATTTTGGATGAGTTAGATTGAGGTCAAGTTTCGGCCAGACCAGATTAACCGGCTTGGGTTGCTGCTTCGACTAGCCAGCCCTTGATTTCCTCTGTAGTCGGGATACGCCCGGCGCTAACCAACTTTTCGTTGATAACCAGGCCGGGGGTATACATGATCGGGTATTTCTTAATGTCTTGTGCCTCGGTTACCTTCAGAATGGTGGCCTCATAGGTTTCGGGCTGAGTTTCAGCCAGAGCTTCTAAGGCTTCGGTTGCTTTTTGGGCCAGCATCTGGCAGTTGCGGCAACCAGGGCCTAATACTTTAATCGTCAACATAAATATCCTCCACTATAATATTGGGTTCGATAATAATTTTTGATTTGACCGAATTGGCTACCAGGCTGTACTTTTGGGCGGCCTCTAAGGCCCGTTGGGTTTGTTTGCGCACTCGCTCCGGGTCGGCCCCATTGGTCTTGACCACAATCCGGGGTTTGAAAACCAGGTCGGTAAAAATCTCCGTCCGGTCCAACTCGATGAGCTTTTTGCCTTCGACGTAACAGTCGTAGCTCTGCAAGTCGAGCTTGAACCGCTCGGCGGCCCAGATGAACATCATCATCACGCAGGTGTTGGCCGCTGCTACAAAAGCATCTTCCGGGGTCAGTACCCCGGCGTGGCCGTGGGCGTCAGGCGGAGCGGAGAAGTCCATCTCTGGGCCGTTGCCCATTTTGACATGGCCCCAATGCTCCCCTGTCCAGGCAACGGTGGTGTGATAGGTGGCGGTACGCGACATTACTTAGAGCCTCCCTGCTTCTGACAGTAGATTTCAAATTCGCGCAGCAGCGCCGCCTGGTAAGTCGAAGCAAAGGTTTCCGCAATCGCATTGTACAGGCAGGTCGTTTCCAGCAATTCGGCGGCCACGCCAGTGGTATCGGGCCGTTTGCCTTGCTGGTATAACTGTTCAAAAATGGCCGGCACCGCAATCAACGTCTCCCGCCGATCCTCCACCGTCAGCGTTAGCACCGGGATATCCGACCCGCAGGAACATGTGGCTTCCACTGCCTCTTCCGGCTGACATGTTTCCTCACCCACTGCCCCGGTGCGACAACTCCACTTGATGCCCAGTAGATTATCCACCAGGGGAGCGACGGCCTCAGCCACCGTGTCCACCGCCTGCCGGCCCGCTTCATTCAGACGGCGCGGCGTGCCCAGGTTGGCATTGGCTTCTACCAGGTCGGTCACGACCACACTGGCCGCCGGTTTGCCGCTGTACTGCTCTGTAGCCCGGGCGGCACAGCGTTTGTCACAGCCATCTATGGCAATGGTCGGGTAATAGCGGGCAAAAGCGCGGTCGCCTTCCCCACCGGCCAGGAACAGGGGCAGACAGATGGTCACCGTCTCTGCCGGGCGTAGTTGCTCCAGCACCTTCAGAGCGGCCAGCCGGGTTACGGTTCCGGCAGCCATTTCCTCACCGCTACAAGCCACAATCCCAACTTTTTTCTGGGGTAAATCCGGCATCGTTACACCTCCTCCCCCTGAATAATTTTGTCGGTCACTGTGGCTAGTTCCTCGGCCATTCGGCAAGCCAACTCCTGCCCCTCTAGATTCAACTCGGCGATTCCTTTGGGCTTGAGGTGGCGGTGACGGCGAAAGGTATCAAGCACGTTGGCCTCACAAGCCACCTGGCCACCGCTCTCGGTCACCATTTTGCTGGCGCAGGCCAGCTTGCAGCCGTCAATGGTGATGGTCGGGGCGGCCTGCACCTGCGCCCGCGTTTCGGCGTCACCCAGCACCAGCAGCGACAGGGCCACCACCTCGGCGCAGCCGGGGCGCAAATTCTCGACCAGTTCATAGGCCGCTTCTCGTCCCACCGTGCCATAGGTTTTGCCAATACCACTGCAGGGCACCACGACCACGTGTTTGGTGTCGCTCATAACTTTTTTGCCTCCGCTTCGGCTTCCGCTTTCATTTTTTCAAAGTAGGTGTTAGCATCGAGCAGAACGACCCGATCGGCCTCCCAATTATCCGGCTCAACCACCGCCAACCAGCCCTTACCGTAGGGATCCTGGTTGACCTGTTCCGGCTCATCGACCAGCCGGGCATTGACCGTTTTAATCACCCCACTTACCGGCGCCGGAATACTCAGGTTGGTCTTCATAGTTTCAACTTCGGCTAACTCATCGTCCAGAGCTAACCCGGTTCCGGTCGGTTTAGCTTCGGCAAAAGCCACGTCCCCGGAGGTTTGTTGCAGATAGTCGCTCAAGCCCACACGCACCAGTCCCTCCTCCCACCTGACCCAGAGGTGATCGGTTGTGTACAATCGGTCGGTGGCCACCTTGAAGGTAAATTTATCAACGGTTGTTTCCAAAAATTCAGCCATCGGCTTCCTCCTCAGACTATCCTTTTAGTTTTTGGCTCTCAGTTTGCCATTGAGATTTGTTACCCTTCAACCCCAAAGAGTGGGGCTTCAACGACTTTTTGTTGTCCTTCCGGCCCGCATAGACAGGGTCGAGTTTGAATCCGGGCCGGGTTGAGCAGGGTACTTAACCAGGTTTGCCAGCGTTGGGCGGCTGCCCGGTCCACCGTGTAGTAAATCCAACGCGCATCTATCACATCGTGGCGGCTCTGCACCAGGCCGGCGTCTCGCAGCACCTTGAGATGGTGCGACAACAAATTAGGCGGCAGGTCCAAGCGCTCGTTCAGTTCGCCATTACAGGAGTCTCCCTGCATCAACAGGTTAAAGATACGCAGGCGGTTAGGGTCGGCCAGGGCTTTGAGCACCGCTGTAGCTTCGCTCAAAATTGGCTCGCCCATAAAAAGCGGATTAGTCATTGCTTTTTCCCCTACTTTAAGTTAGTAGTTTTATTTCAACTCTTACTGAAATAAATTGTACATTTTTCCAGCCGGAGCGGATAGTAACATTTGTCACAAAAATAAGATGACACATGTCATTCATTTCAATACTTATCGAAACATTGTGGCCGTCTTCGGAGATATCTCTGCCTGGGGAATTATGACTCGTTGTAGCCGGGTTGTCATTTTTACTCAGACCAGTCATTATCGGCTGAGCTATCTTTGCCTCCGATGCAGCCCCCCCACCCGTGTCACCGGCATGACGAATAAGATGTCGGTGTCCGGTTCGTCGAGGGCGCCGGTAATTTCCTCAGTGGCGGTCACCAGCGCCTCAACATCAAAACCGTCCGGCACAACGGCGAACAGGGTCCGATGAGGCTCCTCGCGGCTGCGGAGCAGATGCTCCAATGAGGGAAAGAAGGGTAAATCATCCCGCAAACCGCGCCGGCCCAACTTGTGGCTCAGACCGGTGCTATTGAGGATGGTTACCCCAGAGACCCCCACCGCCACCCAGGCTGCCAGCACGTCCTCGATTTTGTCAGGGTCATTAAGCACTAACACGACCAGTTCGGCCATCATGAATCTCCTTTCCTTGAAACGCCAATCGTAACAAGGGGGGGGTAGCCAGGGTTGTGACCAGCACCATAATCACAACGACGGTGAAGACATCAGTTTCAATGACCCCGCTCGTCACCCCCACCCCGGCGACAATCAAACCAACTTCCCCACGCGAAGCCATCCCCACACCAATACGCAGCGCCTCACGCCAAGTCGTACCGCCGAGTTTGGCCCCAGCGCCCGCGCCGATCAGCTTGGATAGAATGGCGACCAGGCTGATGACCACCGCAAAAGTGAAACTGCCAGCCGACAATAAGCGCGCATTGGCAGTCAGTCCAATTCCTATCAGAAACAACGGCACAAAGAAGGCATACGTGAGCGTGTAGTCGCCACGTTGAATGTCTTCCTTGAGATGACTGGCCGACAGGGCCACACCGGCGATAAAGGCGCCGGTGATCGCCGCCACGCCGTCGATAGCTTCCGAAGCTCAGGCGAAGACCAGAACACTAACTACGGCGAAGGACATCAACGGCTGGCTGACGGGCAGACGTTTGGCCCAGGTTGCGGCCCTGGGTAAGAGCCACATGGCCAGCCAAAACGCGCCGGCCAGGAAAAACAGCATGCGGGCGAGAATCCAAACCAAACCGGCCCCCCCCCGCTGCTACCAGCGGCGATGGCAATGAAAGCGGAAAGAACCGCGATAGCCAGGACATCGTCCACCACCGCCGCCCCTAACAGGATTAACCCTTCCCGGCTGCGCAGGAAACCCAGTTCCATCAAGGTCTGAGCCGAGATACTGACCGAAGTGGCGGTCAGCACAATGCCCAAAAAGACAGCCTGGTTGGTGGTGTAACCAAAAGGCAAGGCTGCCGCCACCCCCAGGCCTATCGGGACGAGGACGCCTAAAATCCCAACCAGTACGGCCGGCTTGCCTGTTTTGGTCAAGTCTGACAGGTGAATTTCTAACCCGGCGGTGAACATCAGAAAAATCACCCCCAGTTCGCCCAATTCGTGCAGGGTATCGGCAGTGTGGGTTGCCTCGAAGTAGGGCTGGCCGAAAACGTTGAACACCGACGGTCCCAGCAGCAGCCCAACCACGAGTTCACCCAGGACAGCCGGTTGGCCAAGCTGGTTAGCCAGCCAGCCGCCTATTTTGGCCAGAGCGATGATGAGCGCCAGGGCCAGGAGTAAAGGGATAATCGAGGGCACAGACAATTCCTTTCTACCGGTTAGCGGTGGTTTATCAATACAGTAACAGGTACATGACCAACAGCCCCAGAACAAAAGCGGCAAGTAGCAAGCCTCCCCACATCATGTGGCTCAAAATTGGCCACGCTGGCCTGAATGACCTGTTCGAGTGAAATGTCGGTTTGATGCAAGTGTTGCGCCGCCAGGCTATCTTCGATTAACTCTGCCTGCTGTTGGAACAGGTCCAATAGCAGGCGAGCCTGAAAGGTGAATTGTTGCAGCAGGGCTTGGGAGAAAAGCTCTTCCAGGGAATAAAAAAGATAGAGGCTGAGGAATGGCACCAGCAGCAAAACAGGCAAGATATTAATTACTCACGGCAAGCTTGACCCGTAGGCTTGGCTTCATATGGCTCCACTCCTCGGTGATGAACTCTTAAGTCACCCCGCGCCCGGTCTGGATTTAGTGCGGATGGTGGAAGTCTATCCCAAAAATAGGCCTTCGGCCCATGCCGCCGCGGGATGCGCCTCAATTATGGCTTATTTTAGCCAGATTGTCACTTTTCCTTATACTAACTGCCTTCTGGCCATTCTGAGTCGCTGGCCTATGATAAGGGCTAACCGTTTTAAGAGCTCATAACCAAAGTCGTGATCGGCTTCGCAGTGTTCACGCAGGCGTTTTCCATCCAGGGCAATGACCCAAGTGGGTAAAATCGTCATCGCCGTGAAATGCCAGTGATAGGGTGGAATGAGCCAAGACCAGCCCAGCGCCTCGCCATCCTCAAGGATTTCAATGGTCGTAAAGCCTCGGCCGGCAGCCACTGTTCCCAAAGCGACCTTACCCCGATCAATGAGGTACAAATGGTTAGCGGCTTCCCCCTCGCGCAAGATAGAGTATCCAGCCTCGAAGTACAGCTCAGAGGCGCAGGCAGTAAGGATTTGAAGATGAGGTGGGGCCAGGTCCCGCAGAAAAGGATGTTCGGCCAAAGTTTGGGTACTTAACTCTTTGGTTTTAATTGCTTCCATTTTTTTGTTGGTCTCCTCTGAAAATAACTTTGCTGGAGTGCAGAATTAATTCTGCACTCCAGATTTTCATCCTTGGTGGTGTACCGTCAGGTTCGTGACGACTCCTTCGTGAATAGTAAACACAAAAAATGGTCAGTAATCAGGAGTCAGTGAGCCGTTGAAGGGATAACCGACCACTTTACATGTTCACCGACTATGTTATTGGGCTTCAACAGGTCACGTGGAAGAGGCCGATGATGGCTCCCTGAGCTTCGTTCCAGGCCTGGATAGCTAGCGGCGTGGGGAATAAATCCACCCCACATTTCTGGCGCTGGAAATAATCAACGGCCTCTTTTGACAGCTTAACCATCCCCTGCTGGCCCGTGCCGATGATCAGTCGTTCGGCTCCCGCCTCGTGAACGTGGATCGCCTCATCCAGGGAAATGAGGTGTGAGGTGCCGTAGATCGCTTTGGACAATTTTTTCTTTCGCTTTTTGACCTGGCCATCCAGCCGGATGATGACATCATGTTCAAAGGGCGATCCGGCAATAGTGATCGAGCCAAATTTGGTCTGGTCAATTCTAGGTTCCATCTTATCTCTCACTTTGGCCTGTTTTTCGCCAGATACATCTCCACTTCCTCATCGCTAAGCTGGTCAAAATCCCAGTAAAACTGGCCGACAGCCCAAAAATGCTCAGGCACAGCTAAACAGATCAACCCGTCTGCCAATCTCTCAAATTCTCTAATTGCTCGCGGCGAGCAAACCGGTACTGCCACCAACACCTTTTGAGGTTGTTGGGTGCGGACCCAAACCACGGCAGCCTTTATGGTCTCGCCGGTCGCCATGCCATCATCTACCAAAATCACAATTTTAGACCGCAAGTTGAGCCGTTGCCCTTGCCGAAAGTTACGAATGTAAGCCTCTATTTGACCCTTTATCCGGTTCAGCTCTTGCCCAAAGTATTCGTCTTCCGGTTGGAACCACTCGGTCATCTCTGGACTGAGCGCCAACATGCTATCCTCGGCCATTGCGCCAATCGCCAACTCTCTTTGGCCTGGATAGCCCAGCTTTTTCACCGCGATAATCTGGTGAGCGCAGCGTAGAGCTTGGGCGACGGCGGCGCCGATAACCACCCCTCCTCTTGGAATTGACAAGACCAGTAATTCAGCTTTTGCGACTGTTTTGATCAACTCGTTTTCAAGCAGTTTGGCCGCTAGTTGTTCGCCAGCTTCCTGCCGGTCGACAAATCTAAAGAACACCTTTCTCTCCTAATGGCGGGTCGAAGACCTAACCCTTAGCCAACTGCCCCTCGGCCACCGCCTCCGGCTCGTGTTCATCTAGCGACTGCCACCGTCCGGCCAGTTTGGCCATGACCTCCGGCAAGGTGGTATATTCCATTTCATCCATCGGCAAACGGTGCGGCTCAAAGGGGCCATGTCGCCGCAGATGATCGGCGATGATGTTGCACAACCGCCGCGCCTCATCGAAGCCGGGATCGTCAAACATGTCGAGCGGTCCGACCAGCCGCCCATTGGCCAGTTGGAACCCCAGGGCAATAACTCGCGGCGGTCCATCGAAACGGCTGGGGTGCGCATCGGCCACACGACAGGGCATCAGGGGGCCGTGGTGAGAACCGCGCATCCAGCCCTCAACGATATGGGGCATGGTGAATGGCTCTAGTGTCTCGCCCACCGCCGGGAACTGTCCCTGGGCGCGAACGATGCAGACCGGGTCATCCTTGCCCACGTACTTGCCGGCAATCAGGGCCAGGCGTTGTGTTGACGAAGCCGCCGCGATGTCACAGTTGCCCTTGCAATAAACATGACTAACCACATAACGCCCTGAAGCGCCGATAAAGACCAGCAGATCATAGATCTCTTCCGGCGTGTCAAAGATAATCTTGCGGTGCTGTTTTACATCGTGGACTTCAAAGCGGAAGCCCTGATGCATGGTCGGGGAAATCACCAGGCCGGCTGTGTTGAAGGGGTCGGCAAACATCCGGTAGAGGGGTAGGTTCCAGGCTCCGGCGCTGGTTTTATCGGCAAAGAAGACCAGCACCGGCTCGGATGGCCGCTCCTCGAAGCTCATTTCGGCGACGCCTGGCCCCATGCCACGCACATTGCCGGCGAAAGCATCCGCCAGCAGGTCCTGGCCCGCGCCATACAGCTTCAGATCCTTGGCCACCTCGGTACACCCCTCGAAGACATTCCAGGCCAACTGGTGAATCTCGGTGCTGTCAACTCCCTGATAATGGGTCATGACCAGTCCCAAGTCATCACCGCAATGAGTGATATGAAAATCCACGACGGAGCCTTGCAGTCTGGCCGCCTCCATTCGCTCCCTGGCCTCTTCCAGCAGGGCCTCGTGGATATTGGAATGGCCGACAAAACCTCCTACGTCGGCTTTAATTACACTCAAGGTCATTTTAGGTGCCATGATTACCTCCTCTGGTTTGGCTTAATGAGAACAGCTACTCCAACTTTCACACCGATTGAACTTTGGCTGAATTGGATCAAAAACTTTTCAACCCTTGCATTTTGTTATACCCTAGTCCTCATCCATTTTGTTCCTTATTCCTGGTCTGTTCCGACACAAACAAAAAAACCCCTCAGATGCCAGACACATCTGGGGAGTTGGAGGAAGCGGGCGGACGATTTTCGGCTAGATTAGGCGATCAGGTGGACGTAACCCTATATGGAGGCAATTTGAGGCGGGAAACTCCCTCAGATGCTGCCTATATCACTCAATAGCCCTTCGGTTGGGGCAAGAAAAACGTAATTTTAGCCTAAAAACTCTATTATTAGAGTAGACCCAAATGGGTCATAGGAGTAGTAACAACTGTCATCTTATCTGCTGACAAATGTCATTTTCTAAATCTTAATCCTCATCAGGTTCGATTTGGCTAGCGGCTGTATCGCTGCTGTCGTTCGATGGTTGTCTTGCAATTCGTTTAATGTTTAAGTACAGTTTCGATAATTCCCAGGTAGCCTCGGGCAGCGGCATATAACTGGTCAAGCTCAATATACTCATCCATGATGTGGGCGTGACCTTCGGAAGACGGCCCAAATCCAATGGTGGGTACGCCGGCTATGCCGGCACTGTAGGCGGCATTGGTGCAGAAGCGATATGCGCCCAGGCGGGGGTTTAACCCGGTTGACCGTAAACCGGCCAGAGCCGTCTCGACAAAAGGATGGTCCACCGCAAACTTCCATGCGGGGAAAAATTTGGAACTGCACAAGATCGCCCCGGTATAAGTTGTGTGTTCGCCCTGGGCCACCGTAACATTCACTCCGGCCAACGCCGGCAGGCTCCGGATCGACTCAATGACGCTCTCCATCGTTTCGTCCATCAATAACCGGCGGTCGTAAGTCACCCGGCAACGGCTGGGGATGACTGAGTAACCGGGATACGGCTCCGAGATGATGTCGGTCAGGGCCAGAATGGCCGACCCTAGCAGCGGGTCGGCGGGCAAGGCTAGAGCTTCCAGAGCTTGAAGCGTGGGCAGCATCATAGAAACCGCGCTCAGGCCAAGCTGCGGGTTAGAGGAATGGGCCGGCCGGCCAATAGTTTCCAGATGTATCTCCGCCCGGCCTCGTCCGCCGCGATTTAAGTTGAGTTCGGTGGATTCGCCGATGACGACAAAATCCGGTTGAACTTCATCCATCACCGTCTTGAGGGCTACCCCTTCGATGACTTCTTCCATCACGGTGACACTGACGGCGATTCGACCGGCCAGGTTGGTTTTAGTGGCGGCGCGGGGCCCGGAAAACAGAGCGGGCCGCCCCCCGTTGATATACCAGACGCCGCCCCCCGGCAAACCGGGAACAAAAAATGCAGCGCCCAAACGGTGGGT
>CAZUNT010000035.1:20340-29270 GCA_964622215.1 uncultured Caldilineaceae bacterium | reverse complement strand
TATCCGAGACGCCGCGCCCGTACATCCGGCTGCCAACTATGGCAGCGCCAAAAGGGTCGTACCGCCACGGCGTGCCTGGAGCCACACCAACCGTGTCCCCGTGGGCATCCAGCAGCAGCGTTGGCCCAGGGTAAGCCCCGTTGATGAGACCAATGAGGCTACCGTTAACATCCGTAAAAACATGGTCGAAACCCAGGCGGCGCATCTCCACCGCCACTCGTTCAATCAGGGGCTGCTCTTGGCCCGGTGGGGTAGATAGGCGCACCATCGCCTGAAGTAAAGCGGTTAGAGCTTCATTATTAATTGCCATAAGTCTTCTTTACCCAACTAAAAAATAGGAGGCGTAATCACGGTGATGAACCGGAGCGTCTCTCCCCCCCTGGCAGTGAGATATCTCAACATAGGACCTTCAAAATAAATGCTATCACCAGGGTCAAGACAATAAAAGGTTTCAGCCAGGCCAATTTCAAGCTGGCCTTGCAATACATAAATACACTCCTCGGTCTGCTGGCGCAACGGATTGGCTTTATAATTCTCTCCGGGTTCCAGGGCAACCATGATGACTTCCATTTTTCGATTTAGATCAGGGGTAAGTAGCTCATAGGTTAAATGAGTCCCGGCTGGAATTATTTTGCGCCGCTGGTCGCAGCGCACGACCGGACTGGTGGAATTAGCCTCAATCAGAAAGTAAAAAATTGGTACCTCTAACGCCTGGCTAATTTTGCGAAGGGAGTCAATGGAGGGGCTGACCAAATCACGTTCTACCTGGCTGAGAAAACTGGCTGTGAGATCAACTTGTTGAGCCAGATCACGCAGGCTCAAATTCAATTCTTTACGGCGAGTCTTTAGACGCTGTCCCAGTTCCATCTATCTTGCCCGAAGAAATGATTTACCAAAATTGACCGGATAAGGGGGGTCATTATAACACGGGTCATTCATGACCGTCAACTATTCAATCATTTGGTTAAGCAATACTTAATTTTTGCCTCCATTATGATTTTTTTGTTAAGTTTAAATTGACAAATTAATCTCATTGCACTATTATTGCGCTAGCTGCCAATTTTATTACCTCTTGTACCTTTGAGACCACCCTAAAAACAAATTCTTACATAGCTTAGGAAGGAGAGTCCTTATGGCCCAACGAATGGCGCTTTATATGCAGGATAAGCATCCAATCCGCTACGAGCTTGAGATGGCTAAGTATGCTGAAGCGTGCGGCTTTTCTGAAATCTGGCAGGCCGATACCCGTTTGGCCCGCGATTGTATTGTCATGATGGGCGCATTCTTGGCTGAAACCAAGCGCTTACGGTTTGGTTCCGGTGTCTTACCTATTTGGACGCGTAACCCGGCCGTCATTGCCGCCAGTTGGAGCACTATGTGGGAATTGGGGGGCAAGGTGGATGGCCGAGGCCGGTTAATGCTTGGCCTGGGCGCCTGGTGGGAGCCGATTGCCTCACGGGTGGGGGTCAAACGGGAGAAACCGCTCCAGGCGATGCGGGAACACGTCGAGGTTATCCGCCGGCTTTTCACGATGGAAGAGGTCACTTACCAGGGTGAGTTCATTCACCTGGATCGAGTGAAGCTCGACGTCGCCTTCGGCGATACCTCCCCCCGCGATATTCCCATTTACATTGGTGCGACCGGCCACAAGATGCTGGAACTGGCTGGCGAAATTTGCGATGGAGTCGTGTTGAACTACGTGGTCTCGGTGGATTACATCCGTGAGGCTGTTGAGCACGTCCGCGTGGGGGCCGAACGGGCCGGTAAAACCTTAGCTGAGGTGGACCGGCCGGAATTGCTGGTCTGCTGTTTATCAGATGATGACCCGCAGGCGGCTATGCTGGAAGGTAAGATGCTGGTGGCCTATTACCTGGGCACCGAACCGCACATTATGAAAGCCAGCAAGGTAGATGAGGATTTGATCAAAAAAGTCCAGGATTTTGTCGGCTGGCCGGCCACCGAAGAGGATTACCGCCGGGCAGCCCAATTCATTCCCGATGACGTCGTACGCAACTTGATGGCGGTCGGAACCAGCCAGCAATGCCGGGATAAAGTAGCCGAGTACATCGAAGCCGGCGTCACCTGCCCGATCCTTTATCCTATGATGGACAACATTAAGCCGGTAATTGATGCCTTTGCCAATTGGGAACCGTAGATGTCCACCCAATTTACCTATCATTTACCCACCAAAATCATTTTCGGCCAGCCGGCCCTGGCAGCCCTGGCCGGCGAACTCACCACGCTGGATGCTGAACGGGTGTTGCTGGTAAGCGACCCCGGCCTGGCTAAGATCGGACTGGTTGAGCGGATTCAGGCCGGGTTGAGCCAGGCCGGATATATAGTGCTCCCCTTTACCGAGGTCAGCACCAATCCGACTACGACAGAGGTAGCAGCCGGGTTAGCCCTGGCCCGTGAACAAGAAACTCAAGCTCTTATTGCCCTTGGCGGCGGCAGCACTATTGACGTAGCCAAAGCAATGGCTATGCTGCTGACCAACGGCGGCGTTTACGCCGATTACCAATGGGGGGACCGGGCCATTACCCGGCCCAGCCGACCTCTCCTGGCCGTACCCACCACCGCCGGCACGGGCAGCGAGGTCAGCAAAGTCGCGGTCATTGTGGACCCGGACAATCCCTTCAAGAAGGGCGTGCTCAGTCCCTTGATGTTTCCACACGCCGCCATCATTGACCCGGAATTGACCCGTTCTTTGCCGGCCCGATTGACTGCAGCCACCGGGATGGACGCCTTTATTCACGCCCTGGAAAGCTATATCGGCCAACGGGTCAACCCCTACACCGACCAGTTGGCCCTGGCCGCTCTGCGTACAGCATGGACGGCGCTCCCTCGGGCCACCACCGATGGCCGCGATATGGACGCCCGGCAAGCGATGATGCTGGCCGCACTCTGGGGTGGGACGGCTATGGATCATGCCGGCCTGGGTCTCATCCACGCCCTGTCCGGCCCTCTGACCAGCCACCTGCACCTGCATCACGGCCTGGCCAATGCCTTGATTCTACCCCATGTCATGCGGTTCAACCTGCCGGCTGTTTCACCGGAACGGCGGCAAAGGTTAAATGAGTTGGCCGGCCTGTCGCCTGAGGCAGAAGTGGAGGCGTTGGTGGAACGATTGACCCAGTTTGTACGCGGCCTCGGTTTGCCCACCAGTTTACGCGAACTGAATATATCGCTCGACGATGTAGCCTGGGAAACCATTGCCGAGGAGACTACCCGGATGGTGCTCATCCATAACAACCCCCGCCCGGCCTCGACGGCCGAGTGCCGGGCTATTCTGGAATTAATTGTGAATAATTCATAATTTTTTAGGAGTTCACCTTTGTCTATCGAACCATTAAGTGCTGCTGCCCAAACATTTCTGAACGACTCTCCCCATAAGCTGTTTGTCAACGGCGAGTGGGCGCCGGCGGCCTCCGGGCAAACCTACGCCAGCTACAGCCCCTCGGATGGGACTCACCTGGGCGACTTGGCCTCAGCCGGTCCCGAAGACGTGGATCGGGCCGTGGCCGCAGCGCGTCAAGCCTTTGAAGGCCCGTGGGGCAAATTCACCCCGGCCCAGCGCAGCGCCCAATTACGGCGGTTGGGCGATCTGATCGCTGCCCATACGGACGAACTAGCCGAGCTGGAGTCGCTGGATAATGGCAAGCCTATCCGCCATACCCGCGCCATTGATGCCCCGGTGGCCTCCCAACTTGTCTACAGTTTTTCCGGCTGGCCTGATAAAATTGCGGGCCATACCCCCTCCGTTTCGATCCCCGGCCATTTCGTCTACACCCGGCGCGAGCCGGTGGGGGTGGTGGGCATCATTATCCCCTGGAATTATCCCCTGATCCACACCTTACAGAAACTGTCGCCGGCCCTGGCTTGCGGTAATACGGTGGTTTTTAAGCCAGCGCAATTGGCTTCGCTGCCCATCGTGCGCCTGGGGGAATTGATCCAGGAGGCCGATTTCCCACCCGGGGTGGTCAACATTATCACCGGGCGCGGCTCGGTGATCGGCGCGGCGATGGCCGGGCATCCCGGTATTAACAAGATTCAAGTCACCGGCTCGACTGCCGTAGGCCGTAGTGTCATCCAAGCTTCGGCCGGCAACTTGAAACGGTTGGCCCTGGAACTTGGCAGCAAAGCCCCCAACATCATTTTTGCCGACGCCGACCTGGAAGCCGCCATTCCCGGCGCGTTTCGAGCAGCTTTTGGCAATACCGGGCAAAGCTGTGTGGCCGGAGCGCGCCTGTTTGTCCACGTCTCCATTTATGAACAGGTGGTTGAACGATTGGTCGAGCTGACGCAGCGGGTCAAAATCGGCCATGCTCTCGACCCGACGACCGAACTTGGCCCCATTGTGGATCAGGCCCAACTGGAGACCATCCTCAATTACATTCAGAGTGGTCGGGAGCAGGGGGCAACCCTCATCTGTGGCGGCGAGCGGCTGACCGAGGGCGACTACGCCAAGGGCTTTTATATCCCGCCGACAATCTTCACCCATGCCCGGGATGATATGGTCATTTCCACCGAGGAAATTTTTGGGCCGGTCCTGCCTATCTATTCCTTTGAAACCGAGGAGGAAGTGATAGCTCGAGCCAACCAGACCACCTACGGCCTGGCTGCCGGGGTTTGGACCCGCGAGGTGGGCCGCGCTCACCGGCTGGGGGCGGCGCTAAAAGCGGGGGTGGTCTGGGTGAATACTTATGATATGTTCGACGCGGCCGCGCCGTTTGGCGGTTTTAAAGGCAGCGGCTATGGCCGGGATAACGGCCAAGAAGTAATCGAGGCGTATACAGAGGTTAAGTCGGTCTGGATTTCGACGAAGTAACCCATGCAGGTTTATGATGTGGTGATCGTGGGCGGCGGGTTGGCCGGCCTGGCCACAGCCTATCACCTGGCCCGGCGAGGGGCAGAGGTATTGCTGCTGGAAGCCAACAACCTGGGCAGCGGCACGTCGGGGGCCAGCGCCGGCCGGGCCCAAGTTTCTGAAAGCCACCGGGGGACACACATGGATTTTGTCCTGGCCGGCCTGGCTCGCCTGGAGAATTTGCAGGATGAGCTTGGCTGCGATTTTGAGTGGCGTCGCCTGGGTAACCTGATGCTGATCGAGCGGGAGGAGCATTGGCAATGGTGGACAGACCAGGTGGCTTATCTAAAAGCCAGAGGCGTGCCGGCCGAGATGCTGGATCGGCAGTCACTTCAAGAGGCCGAGCCGCTGCTAGAGGTGGGCAAATTTCAGGGAGCGGCCTGGTGCCTGGAGGGACATCTCAATCCGCTCAAGTTCTGCCATGCTTTTGCTCGCGCGGCGCGGCAGGCCGGGGCAACACTGCTGGAAGATAGGCCGGTGATTGGCTTCGAGCAGCCAGGGGAGCGGTTGACCGCCGTCTGCACGGCCAACCGGCGCTTTGGCGCCGGGAAAATCCTGGTCACCGCCGGGGCCTGGACGGGCGAGGTGCTGCAGCAGGCGGGCGTTCACTTGCCGGTTTGTTTTACCCATGCCGAAGCTATGATTACGGAACCTCTCCCGCCCGTGCTGCACCATCACATTGGACTGGCCGATTTTTATGAAACCATCCATAACCAGGCCCAGGCCGTTTCGATTGGAGTGGCTCAACAGAAAATCGGCCCGCTGTTGATTACCGAGGCTGTTGAGATGTCGCCCACCATTGACCGGCATAATACGGTTTGGGGCGTTCCGGGGATGGCCCGCGACCTGCTGAAGTTCTTGCCAAAGCTGGCCGGTGTGCGGGTTATCCGCAGTTGGGCCGCGCCCAGCCCCTTTTTGCCAGACGAACATCCGGCTATTGGCCGGCTGCCCGGCCTGGAAAACTTGTTTGTGGCCACTTGTTTTCACCTGACCATCACCACTATCCCTATTCTAAGCGACTTGATGGCCGGCATGATTTTGGGTGAAAACATTCAACCGTCGCTGGCCGAGTTTAGCCCGGCCCGATTTGCCGTTTCACCTGGAGTGGCATAAATGCGTCTGACTCAATCAACCCCGTCTCTTCCCCCCATCCGGCGGGGGAAACAGATAATCGTTCAGATTAATGGTCAACCCGTCACCGCCTTTGAGGGTGAAACTATTGCAGCCGTGCTGCTGGCGGAAAACCGGCGCATCTTTCGTCATACCGGCAAAACCGGTGCACCCCGTGGACTCTTTTGCGGCATGGGTATGTGCTACGATTGCCTGGTCACTGTGGACGGCGTGCCCCACGTGCGTGCCTGTGTTACCCCAGTGGTTGAAGCTATGTTGATTGAAACCCGCTCGGAGATAGACGAAGTATGGTTGAACGGGTAGAATTGGCCGTTGTCGGGGCGGGGCCGGCGGGGTTGGAAGCAGCCCTTACGGCCGCCGAAGCTGGCGTGAGCGTGTGGCTGATTGATAATTATCCCCGGCCGGGCGGCCAATATTTTAAGCAATTGCCCGGCGCTTTCCGGGGAAACGGCTCTAGCCTGCCTCAGGCCGAGGCGCAGGCCCTTTTTCAGCGCCTGGTCGAAGCACCCAACATCCGGCTGCTGACCGACACCCTGGTGTGGGGCGTGTTTCCAGAGCCTCGATCCGACGGCTGGCAACTGGCACTACACGGCCCTACTGCGCCGCATCGTCTGCAAGCTGAGACCTTGCTCCTGGCCACCGGGGCTTATGACCGGCCCATTCCCTTTCCAGGCTGGACTTTGCCGGGGGTGATAACGGCCGGGGCCGCCCAAACACTGCTGAAAAACCAGCGTCTCTTGCCGGGGCGCCGCATTTTGCTGTCCGGTACCGGCCCGCTGCAAATCGCTGTAGCGGCTCAGCTTATCCAAGCTGGGGCCGATGTCGTGGCTGTCCTGGAAGGGGCCGCCGTGAAGTGGCAGCAGAATATCCGCCAGATCGGAGCCTGGTGGGGCCAATGGGGTCGCCTGGGTGAAGGCTGGGCTTATTGGCGAACCTTGCGGCGAGCCGGTGTGCCGCTCCGGTTCGGCTGGTCGGTCATCGAAGCGCACGGCGCTGAAACGGTTGAAGAAGTGGTGATTGCCCGCTTAGATGCTGACTGGCAGCCCATTCCCGGCAGCGAGCAAACCTTCAGCGTGGACACGCTGGTGATTGGCTACGGCTTCATTCCGTCTACCCAGTTGGGCCGACTCCTGGGATGTACCCATGTTTTCAGACCGGAGCAGGGAGGCTATGTGCCCTGCCGCGATGATAAACTGCAAACTTCCTGTCCGGGGGTGTATGCTGCCGGCGACGGGGCGGGCATTGGCGGGGGTGAATTAGCCAGGCTGGAGGGGCGTATAGCCGGGGTGGCCGTAGCAGAACGTCTAAACCGGCTGGATAAAAATGCGGCCCAGGCGGCCATCACCCGTTTACAGCCGGCCCTGGTCCGCGAACGGCGGTTTGCGGCGATGCTGGGGCAATTGTTTACGCCTGGCCCCGGTCTCTACCGGCTGGCTACGGACGACACTCTCATCTGCCGCTGCGAAGAAATTCGGCTGGCCGACATCCGCGAGGCCGTGCAGAACGGCGCGCAGAAAGCCAACGCCGTCAAAGGCATCACCCGGGCCGGGATGGGCAACTGCCAGGGCCGGATTTGTGCTGAGTTGGTGGCGCGGGTGATCGCGGCTGAAGGAGGCTATCCCGGCGAGTATATTCGCCGGCTGGAAGCGGCCGGTATTTTTACCGCCCGCTCGCCCCTTCAGCCCTTACCCTTAGAGGTTTTGGCCGAAGCCACCACTGTAACCAATACTAATAGTTAATTGAGGTGAAAAATGACAAAGATTGCTGATCGTATTTCTCGACTGGGCACGGAAACCGCTTTTGCTGTTTCGGCCGAGGCGGCTGCCTTTGCCGCCCAGGGACACAAAGTCTATCCCTTCCATCTGGGCGACTTGAATCTGCCCACACCCTCCAATGTGGTTGAGGCTTCCTTCAGAGCCATCAAAGACGGTAAAACCGGTTATTGCCCCAACGCGGGTATTCCTCAACTACGAGATGTACTGGCCCAGGATGTCAGTACCTCTCACGGTACCAATTACACCCTGGAGAATGTTGCCATCCAGCCGGGAGGTAAACCCACCATCGGCAAATTCATTATGGCTCTGATGAATCCGGGCGATGAAGTGCTTTATCCCAATCCCGGTTATCCCATTTACGAATCTCAGATCGAGTTCCACGGGGGTAAAGCCATACCTTATACTTACATTGAAGGGGAAGCGAATTTTGAATTGGATCTGGCGGGGCTTGAAAAAAGTATAACCCCTCGGACCCGGTTGCTGGTGCTGAACGACTTACAAAATCCAATGGGTGCGGAATGTTCTCCGGCGGAACTGGAAAAGTTGGCCGAGTTAGTCATCAAACATGACCTCTATGTTTTGTGCGACGAGGCTTATTTCGACATCCGGTATGAGGGGAAAAGCCGCTCGTTAGTGTCGCTGCCGGGGATGGCTGAGCGATGCGTTATTCTCTACACCTTCTCCAAGAAGTTCGCCATGACCGGCTGGCGGTTGGGCGCGACCATCGGCCCCAGGGAAATCATCAACGTGATTACTAAACTCAACGTCAACGACGAATCCTGTCCAAACCACTTTATCCAATATGGCGTTATCGAAGGTCTTACCGGCGACCAGACCGAGGTCAAGAAGAATTTACAGATTCTTCAAGAACGACGCGATGTCGCCGTAGATATTCTTAACTCGATTGAAGGGGTCCGCTGCTTCAGGCCCAATGCAACCTTTTATCTGTTTCCCAATGTAAATGGGCTGATGGAGAAAAAAGGTTTAACCGATCATGATTCTTTTCGTAAAGCTATGCTCACCGAAACCGGCGTATCCGTCTGCACGCGTCTACACTTTGGCCGTCCTTTTCCCGGCGAAAAGAATTTCTATATCCGCCTGGCTTACTCAGGGATAAACACAGCGGATATTCAAGAAGGACTCGCCAATTTTAAAAC
>CAZUNT010000035.1:3141-20240 GCA_964622215.1 uncultured Caldilineaceae bacterium | reverse complement strand
GAGATTCTTATGGCTAAACCTAAAGTGTTTGTTACTCGTATCATCCCGGATAAAGGCTTTGACCTGGTCAAGGCAGCCTGCGAGGTTGATTTGTGGACCGAAGAATTACCCCCGCCCTACGCAGTCTTACTGGAACGGGTGCGCGGGGTAGATGGCCTACTGTGTCTGCTGACCGACCGGATTGACGGTCCCTTGATGGACGCTGCCGGTTCCCAGCTAAAGGTCATCAGCAACCACGCCGTTGGTTTTGACAATATTGACATCCCAGCGGCGATCGCCCGCAAAATTCCGGTGGGCAACACCCCCGGCATCCTCACCGATGCCACCGCCGACTTTGCCTTCTCCCTTCTCGTTTCGGCCGCCCGCCGAGTGGTCGAGGGCGACCGCTACGTGCGTGCCGGCAAGTGGAAAACATGGGGGCCGTCTATCCTGTTAGGGCCGGATATTACCGGGGCCACCCTGGGGATTATTGGCTATGGGCGCATCGGTCAAGCCCTGGCCAAACGCGCCAGTGGCTTTGATATGCGCATCCTGTATCATGACCCCATGATAAAACCTGGTTCCACCCTACCGGGTACGGCGGTAGATTTAGAGACTCTGCTGCGCGAGTCCGACTTTGTGTCGCTGCACACGCTCCTCAACGAGCAAACCCGCCACTTGATCAACCGTGATACCTTGGCCCTGATGAAACCCACTGCCGTGTTAGTGAATACCTCTCGTGGTCCGGTGGTTGATAGTCAATCTCTATACGAAGCTCTGAAAGAACACAAACTCTTCGCCGCTGCCCTGGATGTGACCGACCCGGAACCCCTGCCAATGGACAGTCCCCTGCTCCAACTCGACAACTTAATCATCGTTCCGCATATTGCCAGCGCCAGCAAACCCACCCGTGATAAGATGTCGCTGATGGCAGCAGAGAACTTACTGGCCGGACTCAACGGCCAGCGGCTGCCCAACTGCGTTAACCCCGAAGTGTACTAAAGGTGTAGTTTTGCCCAAATTTCGGTTTGGTATTATGATGTTGTATATCAATACCATACAATGTTTATTAGCACTATACAAACTTTTTACTTGCTTTGGCATATTCCTGAGCAATAGACCCAAAATTGCTCAAAGGACTTTGTTTGTTAGTATTGATTAAGCCTCTCTTTAAGTCCTATTACTCGTACGATTTAGGGGAGTGACTCCTCAATGAAGATTGGTGAGCGCATCCGCAAACAACGAAACAAGCTGGGCCTCAGCTTGCGTGAATTGGGTGCGCTCACCGACCTGACAGCCGGCTTCCTTAGCCAACTTGAGAACGACCAGATTTCTCCCTCACTCAATTCACTGCAAAGTATTGCCACTGCCCTCCAGGTACCGATGTTTTACTTTTTGGATGAAGTTCGGTCTACCCCAATAGTTCGAGCAGCGGAACGGGGCAAACTCTATTTCCGAGATTCGCACATAGGCTATGAATTACTTGTGCCTGAGCTTACCCGGCAGATGTTGCCTCTATTGATCAAGATGGAACCCCACGCTATACGAGTGGCCATGCCCCTGGCCAAGCCAAATGAACAATGGTTTTTTGTGCTGCAAGGCCGGCTTGAAATTACCATAGCCGAAGAGACCTACTGCCTCGACCAAGGCGATAGCATCTACTTCGACGGGAACTTATTGCGCCGGTTTGGTTCGGACAGCGGCGAAGAGTTGATTGTTATTTGTTGTATCACCCCGCCGACGTTATAGGGGCGTGATGAGCCTAAATTGAATATGTATCACTGATAACCCTCTCTTCTATTCTTAACTTAAGAAGGAGGTGATGGAGCATCAAAAACTGGCTTGGTTTTTATTTTAGTGGTGTTAGTCCATATGCTGTATCAAAGTGAGGAGAACTATGTATTACCCATATAAAAAACACCTGTTTTTATTCCTGTCGGTTTTGGTAGTGATGGTCCTGTTAGCCGCTCAGTGTGGCGCTCCGGCGGCGCCGGCTCCAGAAAAGCCTGCTGCCCCCGCTACAGAGGCGCCCAAAGCCGAAGCCCCAGCTACGGAAGCAGCCAAACCGGCTGAGGGGGCTGCCGGAGATTTCAAGGGGTTCAAGATAGCAATGTTGACCTCAGGACCAATCAACGACGAGGGTTGGAACCAGACAGCCTATGAAGGGTTGAAAGCGCTGGAGGCAGCCGGGGCCGAGATTGCCAACACCGAGAACGTGGCCCAGGCCGACCAGCTTGATTTGATCCGGTCGTATGCCGACCAGGGTTTCAACGTCATCATCGGACACGGCTTTGAGTATGGCGATGCCTTAACCGCAGCCGCCACGGAGTACCCCGATATCAAGTTCATCCAGATTGGGGGTATTGCCGCCAATGACAAGAACCTGGTTTCGTATGTGTTCAAAGCCGGCGAAGGCGGCTATGCCGCCGGCATCCTAGCCGGCTTGATGGTCAAGTCGGGCAAACTGGGTGGGGTTGGTGCGGTCGAAATCCCAACCATCGCCGCCGATTTCACGGCTTTCAAAGCCGCCGCCCAGACGGTCAATCCAAATGTCAAGGATGTGCCGCTGGCCTACACCGGTTCCTGGGTCGATATCCCCAAGGCCAAAGAAGCAGCTATCGCCCAGATTGACAGTGGCGTTGAGTTGATCTTTGCCAATGGCGACAACGCCAACGTGGGGGCGATTGAAGCAGCCAAGGAGAACGGCAAAACCTTCGTCATCGGCTGGACCCGTGATCAGAGCCGTCTCGCCCCCGATTTGGTTTTGACCAGCAACGAACAGCGGGTCGACAACATCCTCCTGGAAACCATGAAAGAAATCCAGGCCGGAACCATTAAATGGGGCAATCATGTGGTAGGCTTTGCCGACAAAGCACAGACCTTTGCTCCTTACAACAAAACCGTCCCCGCCGACGTCGCCAAAGAAGTCGATGCGGTTATTGCGGCTTTGGCTGCCGACAAAATCGTCCTCAATGACAAGGGTGAAGTCGTTAAAGACGAGTACCATAATAAGTAATACCTAGAATAAAGATACCCATCTTGTTCTACCCATCTCGTTCCCAACCTAAGGTTGGGAACGAGATGGGTTCACAAACGGAGGCGCTGATGGCTGTTGCCACCTCAACCCAGGATAAAGCCAGGCACAGAGCGGCTCGCCAGGATCGATTCTTAAATATCTTGTTGCCGGTTCTGGCGGTGTTGGCTTCTTTTTTAGTTGGGAGCATCTTTTTATTGATTCTCAACATTAACCCGATTGAGGCCTATACCGCCCTGATCAAAGGAGCCTTTGGTACGTCACGACTGGCGACAACCACGATCATCAAATCAATCCCGCTTATTTTTACCGGCCTAGCCGTAACGCTGGCTTATCGGGCCGGGGTTTTTAATATTGGCGCAGAAGGCCAGCTTTATATCGGCGCCCTCTTGGCCGTATGGGTTGGCACTACCTGGGTTTTACCTTATCCCTGGCATCTGCTGGCGGCTTTGCTGTTAGGCATCCTGGGAGGGATGATGTGGGGAGCTATTCCGGGGTATCTCAAAGCCAGCCGGGATATGAACGAAATCATTGTGACGATTTTAATGAATTACATTGCCATCTTCACGGTCAGTTTCTTTGTCCACGGCCCGCTCAAAGAGGAAGGGTGGAATACCCAAACCCCGGCGGTGGCGGAGTCGGCCCAGTTGCCGATTATTTGGCCGGGAACCCGGCTGCATGCCGGTTTTCTGCTGGCGCTGGTTTTTGTGGCAGTAATATATATCCTGCTTTTTCATACCACCTTTGGGTATCGCCTCCGTATGGTCGGCGCTAACAAAGACGCGGCGCGTTATGCCGGTATCAAAACGACCAGCGTGATGGCCTGGACAATGGCCCTGAGCGGTGGACTGGCCGGCCTGGGCGGAACGGTGGAATTGTTAGGGGTGCAGTATCGCCTGATAGATAACTTCTCACCGGGGTGGGGCTTTGACGCTATTGCCGTAGCCCTCATCGGGCGACTCAACCCTATTGGGGCTTTAATTGCGGCCCTATTCTTTGGAGCTTTGCGTAATGGAGCCAATTCCATGCAAACCGCCGTGCGGGTGGATGTGGTAGTGGTTTATATCATCCAGGGTTTGGCCATTATTTTTCTCATCGCCGGCGCGAATGTGAACAATAGAGTGCGGCGGTGGTTAGACGCCTGGACAGTTTGACCCCCATCCCTAGCCCGCGCTTGCGCGCCGGCACGGGGGAGGGGTATTTATACGAGGAAACCTTATGGACGCAGACGCATTTGGCGCATTACTCCACGCTACCATCCGCCTCAGTACCCCGCTCCTGTTCGCCGCTATTGGCGGGCTGTTGAATGAACGAGCCGGGGTGATTAACATTGCCCTGGAAGGAGAAATGCTCCTGGGAGCATTGATTGGCTTTATGGTAGCTTTTTATGTCGGCAGTCCCTGGCTGGGCCTGGGGGCAGCGATGGTGGCCGGGATACTGGTGGGGCTTCTCTTCGCTTACGTCACGGTCACCTTAGGCGCCGACCAGATTGTAACCGCCGTAGCCGTTAACTTGATTATGGTGGGCTTTACTGGCGTGGTGTTCAGGCTATTAAAGGCTGCCAATACCGGCAGCTTGAGCGCACCCTCATTCGAACCCTGGAAAATCCCCTTTTTGGGTGATCTTCCTTTTATCGGGCCGCTATTTTTTAATCACTTACCCCTGGTTTATATCGCCTTTTTGTTAGTACCGCTGGTTCATTTTGTACTCTATCGTACCACCTGGGGTTTATCGGTGCGGGCCGTGGGTGAGCATCCCCGCGCGGCCGATACCCTGGGGGTCAAAGTGCTGTGGGTGCGTTATCTGGCCTTGATCTGGAGTGGGGCCATGGCGGCAGCCGGCGGGGTTGTGCTTTCGATTGGTCACAACTCTACCTTCATCGAAAATATGGTGGCCGGCCGGGGTTTTATTGCCTTCGCGGCGATTGTTTTTGGCAAATGGACGGCCATCGGCACGATGTTGGCCTCGCTGTTATTTGGTTTTGCCGATGCGGTTCAGCTCCGCATTCAGGCCGGTATTCTGGCCTCCGTCTTTAATATGTTGGGCATCCAGGAAATACCCTACCAGTTCCCGGTGATGCTGCCCTACATCGTCACCCTGGTGGCTCTGTTCTTCATCGGTAAAATGCACTGGCCGGCGGCTTCGGCGGTTCCTTATCGCCGGGAAGAAGGATGAGACGGCATGGCGACATCGTTTCTGCGCATGGAAAATATCACCAAAATTTTTCCCGACGTCGTGGCTAACGACCGGGTTAATTTCGATGTTCGTCAAGGTGAAATCCACGCCCTGCTGGGTGAAAATGGGGCGGGCAAGTCTACCCTGATGAATGTACTGTATGGTCTCTACCAGCCTAACGAGGGCCAGATTTATCTGAATGAACAGCCGGTGACGATCCATTCGCCGGATGACGCGATTGCTAAAGGTATTGGTATGGTCCACCAGCATTTTATGTTGGTTCAGCCTCTCTCTGTGACAGAGAATGTGATGCTGGGGCTGCCCGGCGACCGGGGAATTCTCCTCAACCACGCCCTGGTCAAACAAAAAATTCTGGAAATCTACTACACCTATGGGCTTGAGGTTGACCCCGACGCCTTGATTCGGAACTTATCCGTAGGTATCCAGCAGCGAGTCGAGATTATCAAGGCCCTTTACCGGGGGGCCAAGCTGCTGATCCTGGATGAACCGAGCGCTGTGCTAACCCCGCAAGAAATCGAAGGGCTGTTTGCGGTGATGCGCCGCTTGGCGGTTGACGGTAATGCCATCATTTTTATTTCTCACAAGTTGGACGAAGTAATGGAGATCAGTGAGCGGGTGACGGTGCTGCGGGATGGTAAGGTGGTCGCAACGGTGAATACGGCCCAAACCAGCAAACCCGAACTTGCCCGTATGATGGTGGGCCGTGAAGTGCTCTTTCGCCTGGATAAGCCGCCCGTTCAACCGGGTGAAGTGGTCCTGGATATTAAGGGACTGGTGGTTAATGATGACCGTGACGTGCCGGCGGTGCGTAATCTTTCGCTGCAAATCCACGGCGGTGAGGTGGTCGGCCTGGCCGGAGTAGACGGCAACGGGCAAAAGGAACTGGCTGAGGCTATTGCCGGGCTGCGACCGCCGCAGCAAGGAGTTATTTCAATCAGCGGGTATGAAACCACCCAATTGACGGCGGGTGAGTTGCTTCGCTTCAACATGGCCTACATTCCCGCCGACCGCCAGCGCGAGGGTCTAGTGCTGGGGTTCAAACTCAGCGAGAATTTTATTGTCAAAACCTTCCGCCAACGACCCTTTTCCAGGCGAGGTTTTTTGCAACACCGCTCGATTAACGAGCATGCCCAGCATCTCGTTAGCCGCTTTGATGTTCGCACCCCCGGCGTCGAGGTAGAAGCCAAAACCCTCTCCGGTGGGAATCAGCAAAAAGTAGTCCTGGCTCGTGAACTCTCGGAGAAGCCGGATTTAATCATCGCCTCCCAACCGACGCGGGGGCTGGATGTAGGCGCAACCGAATTTGTCGAGAATCAGATTTTGGCGCAGCGAGCCAGGGGCGCAGCGGTGCTTTATATTTCCACCGAACTGGATGAGATTTTTAACCTGAGCGACCGCATTGCCGTCATCCACCGGGGTGAAATTATGGGCATTGTGCGCCCCCAAGAGGTCACGCCGGAGGAATTAGGCTTGATGATGGCCGGCAGCCAGCGCCAGGAGAGGCAGACCAGAGTAACCGATTAATGTTGTAAAGGAGATGCGTGGAACAACCATTTTCCAAAAATACAGTTGAGCAATTTACTGATGAGGTGAGCCGCCAGGATTTTGCGATGGCAGGGGCCGTTATTGCGGCTTCGGCGGCACAGGCAGTCGCCCTGGGCCTGGCCTGTATGCAAATCAGTCTAAAAAATCGGCCCGATGCGCTAGACACTCCGGAGGTACGTCGCCCCATCGAACAGGCTAGGGCCATTAAAAATAGCCTGGTCGAGTGGTGTAACCGGGATGCTACCGCCATCGCCGAGTTTGTGGCGCTGCGTGAAACCGGCAATGAGTTGAGCGGCCGGCAACTTTTGTGCGATGCGCCGTCCGAAATTGGCCGGTTAGCTGTTCAAGCCGCCATGATTTTGCAGAATTTCCGCCCGCTGGTTTTCGAGGGGGTGCAGGATGACCTGGAAATAAGCCTGGCCCTGTTAGCCGGAACGGCTCATGCGGCCATGCTTCTGCTCGATAGTAACCTGCGCATCTGGCCTGAAGCCGCCTTACTGGATAAATACGAACCTATCCGGGCCGAACTAGAAAGACAAATCCATCGGCTTACTCCGGTTGCCAGAATCAGGGAATAGTATTCTTTCTCAGGAGTCATCACGAGTTTTAATGCCTTGCGGCGGTCAGCGGTCAGCCGTCTATTTTCAGGAGAGTAATAATAATGAAGCACAAAGTTGTTTTCACGACGGAGCGTGGTCAGCGCCACCAGCAGGCAGCCTTAGAGGCGGCCCCGGCCAACCTGGACCTGGTGATGTTGCGCCAGCCCGACCGGGACACATTGCTGTCCCATCTGGCCGAGGTCGAATACTTTATCTCTGAGCGAACCGGGGTGATTGACGCCGGAATGATCGAGGCTGCACCCAAACTCAAATTGATTCTGCGTCTTGGCTCTCTTAGCTATGATATTGATACCACTGCCGCCAAAGCCGCCGGGGTGATGGTCTGTCGTTGGCCGGTTGGCAGTGTTATTCGGGTGGCGGAACACTTGATGCTCCAAATGTTGGCCCTCGGCAAACGGCTGCGCGAAGCTGAGGCCATCGCCCTCGAAGCCGGTTCTCAATGGGCCGAGAGCAAACGCACCAACGAAGATACCTTTGCTTACAACTGGTCGGATCGGCGCGGGGTGGAGGGGTTATGGCAAAAAACTGTCGGCATTATGGGCTTTGGCGAGATTGGGGCGGAGTTGGCCCGGCGGCTACGCGGCTGGGATTGCCCGATTCTCTACCACAAGCGCCGCCGCCTGCCGCTGGCGCTTGAGCTTGAACTGGGCTTGACCTACGTAGACGAGGACACCCTCTTCCGCCAGAGCGACTTTCTGGCCAACCTGCTACCCTATTTCCCCAGCACCGATCTGCTGATTAACGCCGCCTTTTTGGCCAAAATGAAAGAGGGCGCTTATCTGGTTAGCTGCGGCAGTGGCAGCGTGATTGACGAAGCGGCCCTGGCCGAAGCCATAAAATCCGGCAAGCTAGGCGGGGCCGCCCTGGACACTTTTGAGTGGGAACCCATCAAGCCCGACAATCCGTTGATTGCCCTGGCCAAAGCTAATTACAATGTTCTTCTCACCCCCCACATTGCCGCCGGGGGCACCGCCGCGGCCGTTAAGGAACGATTTGGCGATTATACCAACATCACCCGCCATATTAACGGAGAACCGCTACTGTATCGAGTGGTTTAAGGACAGGTCTTGATGAATTCAATCTTAATCGAAAATGGAGTTGTAGTTACAGTCAACGATGCCGGGCAGGTTTTTAACCCCGGTTATGTTCTAATCGAAGCTGACCGTATTACCGCCGTGGGCGAAGGAGTGGCCCCGGCCGACCTGCGCCGGCGAGCCGAAACCAGCATAGATGCCTCCTTGATGGCAGTCATGCCGGGCATGGTCAATGCGCATACCCACCTGTTTCAAACCTTCATTCGCGGGCTGGCCGACGACAAGCCCCTGCTCGAATGGCTGGCCGCAGCCATCTGGCCGGTGGCCCAAGCGCTGACAGAAGAAGACGCTTACCTGGCGGCGATGGTAGGACTGGTCGAAAACATTCACAGCGGTTCCACTTCGGTCAATGACCACCATTACATCCACACCGAACCGGGCAATGACGACGGCATTTTTCGCGCCGCCGAGGAGTCAGGCCTCCGGTTTATGATGGCTCGTGGCTGGGCCGATATGAATTACCACGAAGCCTTTATGGAAACGGAGGCTTGGATTGTCAAAGAAATGGCCCGCCTGCGTGAGGCCTGGCACGGCAAGCACGATAATCGTCTGCGCCTTCAATTTGGCCCGCTGATTCCCTGGGGCTGCTCCGATAGCACTATGCGCCGCACCTTCCAGTTGGCTAAGGAATGGGGTATGGGCACACACATCCACGTGGCCGAAAGCCAAGCCGAAGTCGCCATAGATTTGGAAAAACGGGGGCAACGCCACATCGAATGGATGGAGTCGCTGGGCGTGCTGGATGCCAGCGTGCAACTGGTCCATAGCGTCTGGCTTAACGACGAAGAACTGGACATGATTGCCAAACATGGGGCTATTGTCATACATTGCCCGGTAGCCAACATGTACCTGGCTTCGGGGGTGGCGCGGATTCCCGAAATGCGCCAAAGAGGGATTACCATAGCCCTGGGCACCGACGGTCCCGGCAGTAACAACAGCCAAGACATGCTGGAAAGCCTCAAAGCAACCGCCTTGCTACACAAGGTTAATACCCTGAATGCGATGGTGCTGCTACCCGAAGATGTGCTGTGGATGGTTTGCCGCGGTGGGGCCGAGGCGTTCGGGCTGCCCCAGCAGATTGGTTCCTTAGAGGTGGGCAAAAAGGCCGACGTGGTTCTGGTTGATTTGAATACTCCTTTTGCTATGCCGGTCCACCGCGTGCCTTCGGCGCTGGTCTACAACCTGAGCGCCCGCGAGGTTGACACCGTAATTGTGAACGGCGAAATTTTAATGCGCCACAAAAAGGTCTTGTTTGTCGACGAGCAAGCGTTGCTCTATGAAGCGCGTCAGGCGTGTCAAAAACTATTCAAACGGGCCGGAGTGGTAGTTTAATGAATCCGAAAGGTAAAACTGCGCTAATTACCGGCGGGGCGCACCGGGTAGGCAAAGCTATCACATTGGCTTTAGCCCAGGCTGGAGCCAATGTAGTCATCAACTATAATAGTTCAGCCACCGCAGCCGAGGCTACAGCAGCCGAAGTGCGAGCTATAGGAGTGGAAGCGCTACCGTTAAAAGCCGATATTGCCGACTGGTCGCAGGTGCAGGCGATGGCGGCAGCGGCTAAAGAACGATTTGGCGGGGTAGACATCCTGGTAAACAGCGCCTCGCTCTGGCTGGAAACCCCTTTCCCAATGAATGATGTGACCGTTTGGCAGCAAGTAACCGGGATCGATATTAACGGGGCCTTTTACTGCGCCAACGCTATTGCCCCAATGATGTTAGAAAAAGGCGCAGGGGCGATTGTCAATATCATCGACCTGTCGGCCTGGGAGCCGTGGCCCAATTTCATAGCCCATAGTGTGGGCAAAGCGGCTTTGCTGGCTCTGTCGCGGCAATTAGCCCTGGAATTGGCCCCCAAGGTCCGGGTCAACGCGGTTGCTCCTGGCCCGGTTCTACCTCCACCCGATTACGACCCCACCCAAATTGCCCGGACGGCCGATAAAACCCTACTCAACCGCTGGGGTACGCCCGAAGATGTCACCGAAGCTGTTCTCTTTTTCATTAAAGCCGCCTACGTTACGGGCGAAGTCCTGGCCGTGGACGGCGGTGAGCGGTTTGGCCACCGCAAATATGAGATTGGCTAAAAGATATAAACGAAATTCAAATCAAGAAGGAAAAATATTCAATGAACACAAAACTATTTCAAAAAGACTTTATTACCAGCCAAGATTGGACTGTCGAAGACCTGAACACGATGCTGGATCTGGCCTTTCGACTGAAGGGCGAATTTGCGATGGGCGTTCCGCACGACCATATCCTGCGGGCAAAAACCCTCTACATGCTTTTCTTTGAAGAAAGCACCCGCACCCGCAACTCCTTTGAAACCGGGATGACCCAACTCGGCGGGCATGCCGTTTATCTGACCCCCAAAGCCACCCAAATTGATCACGGCGAAAATGCTAAAGATACGGGTATTGTCCTGAGCAGCTATGGGCACGCTATCGCCATTCGAGATTGCCGCACCGGGATTGGGCAAAAATATTTGTATGAGATGGGCCGGTATGCCGATGCGCCTATCTTTAATATGCAGGATGATGTAGACCACCCCTGCCAGGCTATGGCCGACTTGATGACCTTGATGGAATTGTTTGGCCGGGACCTGCGGGGCCGTAAATTTGTCATGTCCTGGACTTATGCACCCAAATATGTACGCCCCTTGAGTGTGCCCCAATCGCTGGTCTGGTTGATGCCCCGGTTTGGCATGAATGTGACCCTGGCCTACCCCGAAGGCTACCATTTAATGCCGCATGTCGTGGAGGCCGCTTACAAAAATGCCGCCGACGCTGGCGTGACTCTGACCGAAACCCACGACATGGAAGAGGCCTTCAAAGACGCCGATTTCCTCTATCCCAAATCCTGGGGGCCAATCATGGTCACGGAAGATGAAGCTGAAGTCGAGGCCATGGCGGCCAAACACTCCAGTTGGCGTGTTACCCAGGCCAAGATGAATCTGGCCAAAAAGCATGCTGTCTACATGCACTGCATGCCCGTCGATCGGGGCCACGAAGTGGACGACGAGGTCATTGACGGCCCGCAATCGATTATCTATAAGCAGGCCGAAAATCGGCTGCATATTCAAAAAGCCTTGATGGCCCTGACCATGGGCGGGCGGGCTTAAGTGGCAGATTTAAATATCCCGCCCCAGTTGGCTCAAGCCGCCGAGAGAGTGCGTCACCATGCTCAAACCATCCGGCAAGACCAAATTGATTTTCTCTCCGACCTGATTCGTCTCAAAACCTATACCGGTCAGGAAAAACCGGCGGTTGAGCGCACTCTGGCCGAAATGCAGCAGTACGGTTTTCAAAATGCCCGCATCGACAGCGCCGGTAACGCCCTGGCGACGATTGGTGCGGGTCGCTTTCACCTGCTGTATGATGCCCACCTGGATGAAAACGAAATTGCCGATGAAAATGAGTGGCCCTACCCACCCTTGGAGCCAACCCTGGCTAACGGCAAATTGTATGGCCTGGGCGCGTCGGATTGCAAAGGCGGCGTAGCCGCGATTGTTTACGGTGCTCGCCTGGCGGCTGAGTTAAACTTGACCGGCGATTGTACCATAACCGTCAAAGGGTCAACCCTGGAAGAGGATGCCGAGGGCTTTGCCATGCGCCATCTCTTTGAGCAGGATAAATTCCCTCGGCCCGAGGCCGTATTGTTGGCCGAAGCCACCAACCTGACCTTGCGGCGCGGTCAGCGAGGCCGGTGTGAGGTCAAGGTGCGAGTTCGGGGCCAAGCGGCTCATGCCAGCTCGCCGGAATTGGGCGACAATGCCATCCTAAAAATGCGACCCGTTCTGGATGCCCTGGAAGCGATGACGCCCGATTTACCGCTGGACCCCACCTTGGGCCAGGGTACCCAGGTGGTCACGATGATTACCTCGCCGCGTACGCCCAACAGTGTGCCCGGCTGGTGCGAGGTCACCATTGACCGTCGCCTCACGCCTGGTGAAACTCCGGAGAGTGTGGCAGCCTCTATCTCAGCCACCCTATCCGGCCTGGATGCCTCGGTCAAAATAGCCGTTCAGTCAGTCAGGTCCTGGACCGGCTTAGATTTAAGCGGCCCGGCCTTCTTCCCCGGCTGGCTGCTGCCGGAAGATCATCCCCTGCTTGAAGTCGGCAAAGTCACCTGCGCCGCCTTGTGGGACGAAGTCCCCGCCGTGGATGTATGGAAGTTTAGCACCAACGGAACCTATTCGGCCGGGGCCGCCGGTATCCCAAGCCTGGGCTTTGGCCCGATGGAAGAACAGTACGTGCATACTCCCCAGGATCAGGTGGACCTGGAGAATCTGCTCAAAGGAGCTATGTTTTATGCCCTGTTCCCTTTAGCTTACACGTTATGGATGAGCAGCTATAATGAGTGACTCAACTTCAACCCGGCCAACCGTCGCCGTTCTTATTGGGCGGAAGCACTATCAGCGGATGCTCAACCAGGCCGCCTGGGAACGCCTGCGCAGTTTTGCGGCGGTCATTGAGCATGCCGGCGACGAACCGGCCACCAAAGCCGATCTACTGGCCCTCTTGCCCCAGGCCGAGGCTTGCCTGACCAGTTGGGACGTAGCCCAACTCGACGCCGAGGTTCTGGCGGCCGCCCCACACCTGAAAGCGATGGCCCACATGGGCAGCAGCGTCAAGCGGTTTGTCAGCGAGGCCCTCTGGCAGCGCGGTATTCACGTCACCAGCGCCGCACCGGCCCTGGCCGAAGATGTGGCGATTACGACCCTGGGCCTGATGATTACCGGCATGAAACGTATCTGGCCGCTGGGCCAACTGGTACGCCAGGGCGGCTGGCGGGAGAGTGTCTACTGGCCGTCGCGGGAACTCCGGCACAAGTGGGTGGGGATCATTGGGGCCAGTCATGTCGGACGGCATCTTATGCGGCTGCTGCAACCCTTTGGGGTATATCTTCTATTGTCTGATCCGTTTGTCACCGCCGAGCAAGCGGCAGTTTTAGGGGCCGAAAAGGTCGAACTGGAAGAGTTGTTGCGCCGGGCTGATATTGTCAGCCTGCACGCACCGGTCAAACCTGATACAGTCCACCTGCTCAACGTCGGCCGCCTGGCCCTGATGAAAGACGACGCCCTGCTCATCAACACGGCCAGAGGCGCTTTGATCGACGAAGCCGCTTTGATTGCCGAATTGAGTCAAGGCCGTTTCTTCGCTTTCCTCGACGTGACCGAGCCGGAGCCGCCCGCCCCGGATAGCCCGCTCCGGCAGTTAGACAATGTGGTGGTCATTCCTCACCTCGCCGGGTGTATCGAGGATTGCAGTCACATGGGTGAAATGGCCGTGGAGGAGCTGCGCCGGTTCTTTGCCGGTGAGCCGCCCATTTATCAGGTCAAACCCGATATGTTTGGGCGAATTGCGTAAGAAAGGTAAAAAAATTAATGTCTTCAGTCCGTAGATTGAACCATATTTTTCGCCCGGATGGGCGGGCGTTGATTGTGGCTTTTGACCACGGCATGATCGATGGCCCGGCCAAGGGGATGGAGAAACCGGGCCAAACCCTGAGCCAAATTGTCGCCGGTGGGGCCGACGCGATTTTAACCACTTTTGGGATGGCGACTCGTTTTGCTAAAGAAATTGCTCCGTTGGGGCTGATTCTTCGACTGGATGGCGGGGGAACCAAGCTCGGCAAAATGGATGGCCCAGGCGCTCAGTTTTACCCGGTCGAGGATGCCCTGCGGCTGGGCGCAGATGCCGCGGCTGTTTCTGCCTTCCCCGGTTCGCCGAAGGAAGAAGCCACGCTGGAAACATTGGCCCACGTCATCAGCCAGGCCCATGCCTGGAACTTACCCGTGATGGCGGAAATGGTCCCCGGCGGCTTCGACAGCGCCCCGGAGTTCCGCACGGCAGAAAGTCTGGCTATTTCGGCTCGAGTGGCCGCCGAGTTGGGGGCCGATTGGGTCAAAATTCCCTACGGGGATGGCTTCCAGCAGGTGACGGCCGGCTGTTACGTGCCAGTTGTGATCCTCGGCGGGGCCAAAAAGGGCAGCGAACGAACCATGCTGGAAACGATTCAGGCTTCGCTGCTGGCCGGCGGCTCAGGCGTAGCCATCGGACGAAATATTTTTCAGGCTGAAGACCCGGCGGCCATGACGGCGGCAGTAGCGGCGGTGTTGCACCGCAATGCCTCTATTGACGAGGCCATGACAATTTTGAAAATGGAGAGGTAAACATGGAACTCAAACGTTTTATGGGACAGGTGACCGTGATTACCGGGGCGGCTAACGGAATTGGCCGGGCTTGCGGCCTCCGTTTTGCTCAAGAGGGTGCTCACGTGGCCTGTTTAGATTGGAATCAAGCCGATAACGAAACGGCGGCAGCGGAATTTCGTCAACTGGGCGTTGAAGCTATGGCCCTTCACTGCGATGTTACCAGCCCAACCAGCCTGGAGACGGCGATTGAGGCTGTGATGGAGCGGTGGGGCCGGATCGATATCCTGGTGGCATCCGCCGGCATTTACACCGGCGCGCCCTTGCCCGAAGTCTCCCTGGAACAGTGGCAGCGGGTCATCGACATCAACCTGACCGGCGTTTTCCTGAGCAACCGGGCCGTTGTCCCCATAATGATAGCCCAGCGCTCCGGCAGTATCGTCAATATTTCCTCGATGGCCGGGAAAACCAGTTGGACAGCTTCAGCGGAGTATTCGGCCTCCAAAAGCGGCGTCATCGGCCTGACCCGCTCCGTGGCCATGGAACTGGCCCCCTATGGGGCCACGGCCAACGCCATTTGCCCCGGCAACACTAAGACCGCCATGGTCCACAACGTGGCCGGCATCATCGGTAGCCGGGACGGGCTGGAAGCTGAAGAGTGGCTCAAAATGCGGGCCAATGATTGCCCGATGAAGAGGCTGGCCGAACCCTGGGAGATTGCCGGGGTAGCCGCCTTTTTAGCCTCGCCCGATTCCCGCTATCTGACCGGGCAGGCCCTTGAAGTGGATGGCGGCCTGGTGATGTCGTAACTATGGAATACACCGGCTATCTTGATTTCTGGTTTACCGACCGCCCCATCATCCGGCGGGTAGAAGCCTTTTTAGAATTGGGCCTTAAACGGTTCGACGTGTGGTGCTGGCGTAGTCGTCCCATGGCCGAGCTAGCCGCCGAGTGCCGCCGCCTGGGGGCCATCCTCAATTCGACCTTTGACGACGATATGGGGTCGCTGGCCGACCCGGCGGACAATGATAAGACTCAACGCTCTTGGGCTGAAAGCCTGGAACTGGCCGAGAAGTATGGCATCGAACACCTATTCATCTTTTCTAATCAGATCGATGTCAACGACAGCCAAGAGTGGACCCGCCGGCTGTCGTCTAACTACACAGAAGCCGAGCAGTATGCCAACCTGCTCAACCAGACCGAAAAAATCATGAAGCTGGTCGAGCAAACCCGGGTCGAAGTGTGGGTGGAGGGTCTCAACGAGTTCCACATCAAAGGCGGGGTATTGGTCCACAATCATGAACTGGCCGCCGACTGGGTCCGACGCATCAATCATCCCCAGTTCCGGCTGGCCTTTGATTGCTATCACCAGCAGCGTGGCTCCGGCAACCTCATATGGGGGCTGGAAGCCTACCGGGGCTTGTACCCCACCGTTCACATCGGCGATACGCCGACCCGCCAGGAACCGGGTACCGGCGAGGTCAACTTCCCAAATATCCGGGCCAAGCTGCGCGAACTGGGCTTTGATGGGTTTGTCGGGCTGGAATTCCGTCCTTCGACCACCGAAGCCGAGGCCCTGGCCCGGACGAAAGCCCTATTTCCGTTGGATTAGCATGGAAGAAACCATCCTCGGTTTAGATATTGGCACCGCCTCAACCAAAGCGGTGCTCTTCGACTTGGCGGGCGTCGAACTGCTGGCCGCCGAGCAGAGCTACCGCCTCCACTCACCCCAACCGGGCTGGGTGGAGCAAGACCCGGAGGAGGTGTGGCAGGCCCTGGTTGCGGTTTTGCGCACGGTGGTTGAACGAGCCGGAACCAAGCGCCGTATTCTGGCCCTGACCCTGGCGGCGCAGGGTGGATCGGTCATCCCGGCCACAGCCGGCGGCCGCCCCATCTATCCGATGATTACCTGGATGGACGGCCGGGCGGAAGAGGTGGTTAAACAGTGGCAGGCCGAGGGCCTCGAGGCAAAGATCAGGGGTATCAGCGGTTGGTCTTTGCATCCCGGCCTACCCCTGCCGGTCATCGCCTGGCTACGCCGGTTTCGCCCCGACGTGTTTGCCGAAGCTGAACGTTACCTGGGCATCAACGATTTTTTGACCTACCGGCTAACCGGCCGGTTCTGCACCAACCTGTCCAGCGGGACCGAGATGCAACTGGTTGAGGTTCGCGCCGGCCGGTGGAGCCAGGAGTTATGTAACCTGGCCGGGATTCGCCCCGAGCAGCTTTCCGACCTGGCACAGGCCGGGACGGTGATTGGCCCGCTTACCCCGGAGGCCGGCCGCCTGACCGGTTTACCGGCAATGACGCTGGTGGTCAACGGCGGGCACGACCAGTGCTGCACCGCCCTGGCGCTGGGCATGATTGCGCCCGGCAAGTTGATGTTGGCCTGCGGCACAGCCTGGGTTATCACCGGGGTCGTAGAAACACCGGCTGTCGAGGTGGCCGGGATGGACCTGAATTTTCACGTCGTCCCCGGG